>JAHCRE010000019.1 GCA_020148145.1 Patescibacteria group bacterium
AATATCAATTGTTTAGTTAATAGTTCTTTTATTTCTTTTTTGAAGATATTATAAAAGTTTCTCATCTAATAGCTTTAATAAATACTTCTTCAATGTTTTTGGCATTATATTTTTCTTTTAATTCCTGAGGAGTGCCAGTTTCCAAAATTACTCCTTTATCTATTAAAGCGATTCTATCACATAAAAAGTCCACCTCCAGCATATTATGAGAGGATAGTAAAACCGTTGTCCCTTTTTTAACAAAATCCTTAATGATTCTTCTCATTTCCTGAGAAATTATCACATCCAATCCCGCTGTCGGCTCATCTAAAATAGCTAGCTCAGGATTTATCATTAAAGTTCTGGCCACCAATAATCTTCTTGTCATTCCCTTACTATAGGTGCTTACTTTATCTTTTATGCGCTTTCCGAGTTTAGCTAATCCTATTCCTCTGTCCGTTATTTCTCTTTTTTCTTCATTACTATTTGAATAAAATCCAGCCATAAATTCCAAATAATCCTTTCCTGATAAATTTTTATAAGCACCAGCCTCTTCTGGTAAATAGCTTATTTTCTCTCTAACTTCGTCTGCTTCTTTGATTACATCGTAACCAAATACTTTCACTTCTCCAGAAGTAATTTGCAGTAATGTTGAAATAACCCGCAAGGCAGTAGTTTTTCCAGCTGCATTTGGGCCAATTAAACCAAAGATTTCTCCTTTAGGTACTTCAAAAGAAATACCTTTTAGGGCTCTAAGATTCCCGTAGTCTTTTATTAAATCTTTAATTTCTATTGCTTTATTCATATAAAGTTTTTTTATTTTAGCATATTTTAAAAAGTCAGTAAAAACTCAAATTAAAGATAATGAAACCACTAAACAGGCTCTAATATCGTCCGTCCCTCGGAGTCGCCGCCGCCCCGAGAGTTTTTCTCGGGAGGTTTATTAAAAGGTTGCACAAGCCTAGAAACATATTGATCACGCAAGAAAGACATAATTTCTTGCATATTTTTTAAAAATATGGTAGATAATTGTTAGGTGAAAGTAATGAATGACGTAGAACACGCAGAAAAGCTTGTCGGCGAACTATTTCAGTTGAAATTCGGGACAGATATTCAAATCAGCGGACAAATGCACCAGCTTTTACGAGATATAACGCCTGAATTGGTACCTCATGTCATCCAAGAGCTCTTTAAAAAAAGAGATGGAGGGAGAAAACTTCTCTATCTTCCTGATGCTTGTGGTAGTCCTTTGTTTCTGATTGTTAGAACTATTGCAAAGCTCGAAGGGGTCCCATCTGATACTCTTCAGAATCTAGCTAGGATATTGGAGTGGCCAGACATTGTGCATCAATTTGATTACTCATTAGTTAACACAATACTTGAAATGCTCAGAGGAATTAAAGATCTTTCTCCAAGAACAACGGTTTCTATTAAAACATTCATAGGAAATATGGAGAATTGGCAACGACAGCAGGACATCATAGACACAGCAAGAGCTATAATAAAAGATGCTTAATTGACCAGCACAGAAAGATATAATCCCCCCTTTTTATGCCTTAGTTCATAGAATTAAGGCTTTTTTATTTAAACACCCTTAAAACAGGTTCTAACCCCAGTAGTAGAACAAAATTCACTACGGGGCACGCATCGTCCATTAGGGGGACCCGCCCCCGAGAGTTTTTCTCGGGGTTGACTTTTTAAATGGAGTTTGATAGTATTCTTTTAGGAGGTAACTACTTGATAAAAGTATATTCGCTAGAGATCTCTGGATCTCATAAGAAAGGATGGTGGGCACACATCATAAAAGAAAGGAAATTGGGAGGGTCGCGTAAAGGGACAATGGTGCCATTTCGGGAATTAACTGTCCTTACAGAACAAGACATTCAGAGAGTTTTAAGAGAAGGCTTTAACCACATTGAAAGAAGCTGTGGCGATATCATTTCTGTTGTTCAAGATATTATGAATGCAGTAAACCCAGATCCAGATCTTCCTAAAGATATAAAGATAGTAAGAAAATACCTAGTCATAGTTAGAGAACGCCCACCCACGGGTCCGAGAACCTTAAAGAAGAAATAGTAGCTCTTTATCTCTCCATTTTTTAAAGGTGTCACTTAACAAAATACGGCACCTCTTTTTTATTTCCGCCGCCCCCGAGAGTTTTTCTCGGGGTTTTTGTTTTTGTGGTATAATTTGATATATATGCTTAAGGAATCAGTTAAAACGGGGCTAAGCTTTGGTCTAACTTCTGGAATTATAACAACGCTTGGGTTAATGGTAGGACTTCATTCTGGCACTCATTCAAAACTCGCAGTTATCGGCGGTATATTAACAATAGCAATAGCAGATGCATTCTCAGATGCGCTGGGTATTCATATTTCAGAAGAATCTGAGGCTAAACATACTGAAAAAGAAATATGGGAATCAACAATTTCTACTTTTCTCTCTAAATTCTTGTTTGCTTTAGTATTTATTATCCCAGTTCTCCTTTTAAGGCTTTGGGTAGCAATTATGATAAGTATAATCTTTGGGTTATTAATGATAGGTATTTTTAGCTTTAAACTTGCCAAAGAACAAAATATAAAGCCCTGGAAAGCGACTACAGAGCACCTAATTGTTGCTCTATTAGTTATAGTTATAACTCATTATATTGGTGATTGGATATCATCAAAGTTTGGTTAAATAATTTGTAATAATTTCCTTACTTTTATTAAAGTAATTTCAGGCTGCTTGATTATATTTACTCATTCAAAGGTTCTCCACCTTCGTTGAAACTTCGGCGGACAAGTAAAATCGTCCGCTAGACCGAGCTCGCTTGCCCGAGAGTTTTCCTCGGGGTTCTGTTATAATAAAACAATAAAACAAAGGTCGACACTATCATCAATTAAATTTTACTAATTTTAAAAATATGAATAAAAGAAAGGTTTTAGCAATTTTATCCGTAATCGTAATTTTATTTTCGGTAGGATATGTCTTGGTAAATAATTGGGTTACAGCCCAAGAAAACGGAATAGTTATCGAAGATAACGAAACTAACGAAAATGACGAAATTGTCATTGCCGGCGAAGATGACGAAACTGAAGACGAGGTTGGAAAGGCAGAAAAACAATTCGATAAACTTTTGAAACGATTAGAAAAAGCAGAATTTAAACTCTTTAAAGCACCAGCATCTCTCATTATCACCTCTAAAGGAAAAGCTACATTTGTTAATGCTGATTTAGCGGCAATAGAAACAGTAACTCCAGCAGAGAGCGGTATTTTGACAGTAAAGATTCATGGTTTAAATTTTGATGTAGATGCTTCAAAGGCAAAGATTTATGGTGGTGGAAAAAAGATTACAATTTCTGATCTTCAGATAGGAGATAAGTTATTAATTAAAGGTGTAGTGAATGAAGAAACAGGGATAATTGAAGCTACTCGAATTCACGATCGATCTATTCATAAAAAATCTATTGATAATCTTAGAGCAAGAATTCAAGAACTACTAAGAAAGATTGAAGAGCTTCGAGCAAGATTGGAGGCGATGAGAGGTGATTAAGAAATCCAGAACTCAACAATTATCTTAAGGTTGATTTTCAATCAAATTCTTTCTACTTTTAGATCTTTAGAGTAAGTTCTAATAATTCTTTTGTTTGCCGCAAAACAACCCCAGGATTTTTAATCAAATCCACCCACTCAAAGGTTTGAAAATCGTCCGTCCCGCGGAGCCGCCGCCCCGCCTTGGGAGGTTTTCTCTCGGGTTTTATTTAACAAGAATCTAATATTGAATATAATAGAAACAGTACAAAAAGGAGGATTGAGATTGGATAAACTATTTCAAGATCTAAAGGTTGGAACTTTCTTTCTGATGAATCTACCAAAAGAAAATCATCCAGATTGGGAGGTCGCGACATCCGCTCTTCATAAAAAAGTAAAGAACGACGCAGCAGTAAGGATAACAGACGGCAACTACCACGCAATAGCTCCTGGAAGATCTGTACGAGTAGTTCACATCTAAAATTCGTTCTTTTACCTATGCCCCGAGACATGATAAAGCGGGGCTTTTTTATTTCCGCCGCCCCCCCCCGAGAGCTTTTCTCGGGGGTTTTGTTCGCCGCCATTTGACAAATTATTTATTTGGGTGTAAAATATAATATAACCAAAGGAGGTGATTGCGTGGCTAATGTGCTTTGTGTAAGCGCAAATCTGAAGGAATTAAATGAAAAAGCAACAAGCAAGGTGTGGAGTCTCCAGAGCTTATTGTCCAAATGGACTACAGTCGTAGAAGAAACCGTTAGAAAGGATACTATGCAGAATATGCGACTCGTGAATGTTCTTCCCGTGAGATATGTTGCAGGAACATTGGAGGAAGCAATTCTCATTTTCGTTCCAAAGGAGGAGAGCTAAACCAATAAAGTCCTACGGGCAGACTCTTAATGCCCGTTTTTTTATTTCCGCCGCCCCGAGAGCCTGCCGTGAACCGAGCTTCGCTCTGGTTCGTGGTTTCTCTTGGGGTTTTGATTTGGTATAATTTGTTAAAGGTCAAATAATTAATTGAGAAAAATTAAAACTAATAAATAAGATGTATATTGAAATTTTAATTGCTGGATTTGGAGGAGGAGTTATCAGGGGATTAATTGGATTCATTAAGCATCAATACTCCTACAAAAATGTTGGTTTTCGTCTACCTTATTTTTTTAATATGATGTTCCTTTCTGGCATCGTGGGAGTCTTAACTGCCGTAGCCATTAAAGAATTGGGTATGACTTTTCTGGGTCTAGACTATCTCACTCCAGCCCTAGCCCTTATTATCGGTTATGCCGGCGGAGATTTTATTGAAAACGTTTACAAAATCATCATTAAAAAACCCTCCCTTTATTCTTTCCCAAAGGATTTGGAAACAAAATAAATAATATAACTTAATGAATAATCAATTTAATAAAAAAGTGGTTATTGGTGGAACTTTTGATGTGTTACATGATGGACATAAAGCATTATTAAAGAGAGCCTTTGAGTTGGGTGAAGTAATTATTGGTTTAACCTCTAATGTTATGGCTGGAGAAATGAAAAAAAGAGAAGTTCAAGACTTTGAAAGCAGAAAAAAAGAGTTAGAAGATTTTATTAGAAAGGAGTTTAAAGTTGAACCGGGAATTGAAAAAATCGAAGATAAATTCGGCTTTGCCTTGGAAAAAGATTTTGATTATATTGTGGTTTCTCCGGAAACTTACGAAACAGCCCAACTAATCAATGAGGAACGTCAGAAAAGAAATAAAAAACCTATAGAAATTGTCAAAATAGATTTTGTTTTAGCTGAAGATGGAACACCTATTTCTTGCCAGAGAATATTGAAAGGGGAAATAGATAGACAGGGGAAATTATTAAAATAGCCAATTTTAGCTGAAACTGAATTAGCCTATTGGTTTACGAAGTCAATAGATGTCAATTATGAATAAAGTAAGTAGGGTAAGGGTTGAGAAAAGTTTAAAGGAATCTATTTTGAAGGCAGTGGATTTGATTGGTGGTTTTAAGCGATTTATAAGTCCTACTGATGTAGTTTTATTAAAGCCCAATTTCAATACCGCCGATCCTTTTCCAGCCTCTACTGATTTGGGTTTTCTAAAAACTGTAACTGAATTAGTTTATAATTGTGGGGCTAAGATAGTAATGATCGGTGATTCTTCTACTATGAGCTCCAATTGCCGAAAGATAATGGAGGGACTTGGAGTTTTTAATTTGGAAAATATGGAAAGACCTCCCCGGATTTATGTTTTTGAGGAACGCGAATGGGTGACAAAAGAAATACCCGGAGCTAAGTATTTAAAAAAGGTTTCTGTAACAGAATATTTAGACCGAGCCGATAAATTAATCCTTCTTCCTTGTCTTAAAACCCACTCCCAGGCCCAGTTTTCAGGAAGCCTAAAGCTCTCTGTTGGTTTTATGAAGCCCTTTCAACGAGTTCGTCTTCATCTCGGGCACACTCAAGAGAAAATAGCCGAGTTGAACAAAATTATCAATCCTGATTTGGTTATTATGGATGCTAGAAAATGTTTTATTAATAAAGGACCTGCAAAGGGGGAGGTTCGGGAGCCGGGATTAATTTTAGCTTCAACTGACAGAATCGCTCTTGATGTTGAGGGTATAAAAATAATTCAAAGTTTTAGAGGTAATTCGCTTAAAGATATTGATCCCTGGGAATTACCCCAAATTAAAAGAGCAGTAGAATTTGGCATCGGGGTAAAAAGCAAATATGAATAAAAATTTTGTCATTATTTTGGCTTTAATTCTAATAGTGGTTATTGGTTATTTTGTTTTTTTATGGCCAATAAAAGAGGGGCAAAAGCCAGAAGAAATTTCTAATATCATTGTTTTTAACCCAAAAGAGGGGGATGAGGTTGGATTACCTTTGAAGATCGAAGGTAAAGCAAGAGTTTTTGAAGGTACCGTTAATTTAAGGCTCAGAGAAAAAGAAGGTGGGATTTTAGTTGAAGATATTGTAACGGCCCAAAGTCCAGAAATTGGTCAGTTTGGGCCCTTTAAGAAAGAATTAACTTATCCCCTACCAAAAACTAGAGAAGGGATCTTAGAGGTTTTTCAGATTTCAGCTAAAGATGGTTCAGAGATTGATAAAGTTATTATTCCTTTAAAATTTAAGACAGTGGAATCTTTAACAGTAAAAGTATTTTTTGGAAATACTAAACAAGACCCCCAGGTCCTTTATTGTGATAGAGTCTACCCAGCTGAGAGAAGAATTGCCAAAACTCAGGCGCTGGCCCGAGCTGCCCTAGAAGAACTCTTAAAAGGACCAACAATTACTGAACAAAATCAAGGATTTTTCACCAGTATTAACCCCGGTGTAAAAATCCAAAGTTTAACCATCGAAAATGGGGTAGCTAAAGTTGACTTTAATGAGAAATTAGAATATCGGGTTGGTGGTTCCTGTCGGGTAACAGCAATTCGAGCTCAGATTATTGAAACCCTTAAACAATTTCCAACAGTAGATAATGTCATAATTTCAATTAATGGCCAGGTTGAGGATATTTTACAACCCTAAACTCTTGAGTTAAAATAAGGTATGGCCAAGAAACAAAAAACAATGAAAAATTTCCTGGTGGAACAAAAGCCCAGGCAATGCGTTTAAGAAAAGAGGGGCATAGTATTTTGCCAGGCAAGGGCAAAAAGCCACCAAAGGTAAAAGATTTTGAAAAATATCTACAGAAACTAAAAAAATTTAAATTAAGAAAAAAATATGCCAAAACAAATTAACAGTAAATTAGCAATAATTATTTCAATAACCCTATTTGTTATTGCTTCGGGTTATATGTATGTAATTTTTAAATACACTTCTATTTCCTTTCCAACTTTTCCCGGCTTTCCTCGTATTCCTTTTCCGCCCTTTGTTTCTGAAATAGAAGGTGTTGAAAAATTTTCTTCAGAGGAAGATTTTAAGGTTTATTTACAGGAAGCTGAATTAGGATATTATGGTGGTTTTGTAGGGCTGGGAGGGGCAACAATGAGACCTCTTGTTGAGGAGGGACTTCCTGTGCCAACGGCTCCTCTTGAATTTGAAGCAAAAGGGGCAATACCAGAAAGGGTTTCAGAAACTACTGTCCAAGTTTTAGGGATTGATGAACCGGATATTGTCAAAACAGATGGCAAAGAAATTTATTTTTCTTCGGGAGAAAGTTATTACTGGAGAGGATTTATGGAAGTAATCCCGCCAAAAATAATTGGGGAAACAAAAATAATAAAGGCCTTTCCTCCAGCAGATTTGGCAATCGATGCCAAAATTGATAAAAAAGGAGATTTACTTTTAAAGGGAGATATTTTAGTGATTTTTTCTGGAGAAAAAATTTATGGCTACGATATTTCAGATCCTGAATCTCCAGAAAAGGAATGGACTATAGAACTGGAGGATAAAAATTATGTGGTTTCAGCCAGGCTTTATAAAGATAAAATATACTTAATTACCAAAACAAAAATTGATACCTATCACCCTTGTCCAATTCGACCTTTGACTGTAGAGGGGGTTCCTTTAGAAATAAAGTGTATAGATATTTATCATCCTGTTCCCACAATTCCGGTAGATGTTACCTATAATGCCATAATTTTTAACCCAGATTCTGGAGAAATTGAAAATACCGTTTCTTTTGTCGGCTCTTCTGATTTATCTATAGTCTATATGTCAGAGGATGCGATTCATGTAACTTATTCTTATTACGCGAGCATTATCAAGTTTTTCTCTAATTTTTTCAAAGAAAAGTGTAAAGATATAGTTCCAGATTGGCTTATTGAAAAGCTAGAAAAACTGGAGGGTTATGATATAAGTGATACGGCTAAACTTATGGAATTTCAGGTTGTTCTTGAGAGATATTTTAATTCTCTAAGCAGTGATGAAAGGCTGAGAATAGAAAATGAGTTTGAAAATAGAATGGGAGATTATCACAAAGCGCACAAAAGAGATTTCGAAACAACAGGAATAATAAAAATAGGATTAGATAAATTTGAGGTATCGGCAACCGGTAATGTTCCAGGTAGGCCTTTAAATCAGTTTTCTTTAGATGAATACAATGATTTCCTCAGGGTAGCAACCACTGTTGGAGGAGGAGGGTTTTGGTGGGGAATTGGTGGAACAAGAGAAAGCGCCAATGATATCTATATTTTAGATAAAGATTTGAAAAGGGTGGGTTCCCTTCAAGATTTAGGCCTAGAAGAAAGAATTTATTCTGTCAGATTTATAGAAGATAAAGGATATGTAGTAACTTTCAAACAAATTGACCCATTTTTTGTGCTAGATTTATCCAATCCTAAAAAACCCGAATTAAAAGGAGAACTAAAAATCCCTGGGTATTCTTCCTATTTGCACCCTATAACAAAAGATAAGATTTTAGGGATAGGGAAAGAAGGCTCTAAGGTAAAAATTTCTTTATTTGATGTAGCCCAGCCCCAAAAACCAACTGAAACAGATAAATATACCCTGGATGAGTACTGGTCAGATATATTAAATACTCACCATGCCTTCTTGCTGGATAAAAAACATCAGATCTTTTTCTTGCCCGGTTCCAGGGGCGGTTATGTATTTTCTTATAAAGGAAATCAGTTGGAGTTAACAAGGGCTGTAAGTAGTATAAGAGCAAGAAGGGCAGTCTATATAGAAGACTTGCTATATATAATCGGAGATGATAAAGTTGTTGTTTTGAATGAATTAAACTGGGAGAAAGTTAATGAAATAGAGTTTTAATTTTCCAAGTAAGATGCGAATCAAAAAATCGCCAGGAAGGCGATTTTTTGATAGAATAATAAAATGATATGGAGTGTAAAAAAGAACAAAACTTAAAAGATTGTCCCTGTACTTACCCTAATTGTCCCAGAAGGGGAATTTGTTGTGAATGTATAAAACATCACTGGGAAAAGAAAGAGCTTCCGGCCTGTTTTTTCTCAAAAGAAGCTGAAAAAACTTACGATCGCTCAATTGAGATGTTTATTAAAGACCAGCAGAAGAAATTGACAACGGAATAACAGATGAAAAAAAATGAAAAAAGAAAACTTTTTATTGGGATTGATCTTGGAGGAAAGAAAAAGAAAACAACTGGAATTTGTATTTTAGACTACAACCCACCCACCGCATCCTCCCATTTCTCGCTTCGCTCGAAATGGGCCCCTAAAAAAGGTAAAAATCTTATTTTTTTTGAAGATTACTGCCAAAAATGTCAGGATGTAGTGGGAGGACAGATCTTAAAGGTGATAAAACCTTATTTAAAAGATACAAAAGTGATTGCCATTGATGCACCCCTGACAAAAGGAAGAGGAAAAGGGGATATGCGACTTTATGAGAAATTTTTATCAACTAAAATTTTTCGTCAAGAAAAAATAGCTCCAATCCCGCCGGCCCTGATGTCATCTTGGTGTTCTTTTGCTAGAGAAATCAAAAGAAAACTTGAAAAGAAAGGGTTTGTTTTAGATTTAAATTTGATTGAGGTATTTCCAACTCTTGTTAAAAAAATTTCTCAAGAAAATCTTTTTTTAAAATTTTTTCCAAAAGGGTTTAAAAAATTCCCCTGTAAAACAGAAAATCAAAAATCAGCTTTAATTTGTGCTATTTTGGCTTTTTTACATTTTAATTTCAAAACCCGCTATTTAGGTTATAAAGATGGATTCTTATTTTTACCAGAAATGTCTTTTTGGAAGAAAGAATGGCGTCAAAAATTTTACCAAGCCTGGATGGAGCGCTCTCGATTAAAATATAAATATTTAATTACAAATATTTTTGATAAAAAATAAATGAGAAGATATTTAAAACTTACCTTAGTTATCATTCTCGGACTTTTAGTGGGGCTGATTATCCACGGGGTTTTGGAAATTCTCGCTATCTGGATTCTAACGACCTGGTTAAATGATTTCTTTTTGAAGGTTTCTTGGTCAGCCTGGTTCTGGATTCATCTAATTTTCACAGTTATTATTGAAATTCTGGGAGTAATTTTAGTTTTTAAGATCTACAAAAAATATGAAAAATAGATAATAATTCCCTTGAACAAATTCTTCTATGGAAATAGAAAAATTGAAGAAAATTTTAAAAGAAGGGAAAGAGCCAAGATATCGATTTTCTCAGATTTATCAGGCGATTTTTCGAGACCTAATTTTTGATTTTGGGAAAATGACTAATCTATCAAAAAAAATAAGAGAGAGATTAAAAAAAGAAATCAAAATCTTATCTTTAGAACCTTTAAAACTCAAAAAAGATAAAGACACACAAAAAGCTCTTTTTTTACTTTCTGACGGAGTTTCGATTGAGACGGTTTTAATGAAACACAAAGATGGTCACAAAACAGTTTGCGTTTCTTCAGCTGCCGGCTGCCCTTTAGAATGCCGATTTTGCGCCACCGGAAAGATGGGATTTAAAAGGAATTTGAATTGGCAGGAAATTTTAGACCAGGTTTTGTTTTTTGCCAAAAAAGAAAAAACAAGAAAGTTAAATGTTGTTTTTATGGGAATGGGAGAACCATTTTTAAATTATGAAAATGTTTTGAAAGCCATTCGGTTTTTAAATGACAAAAAAGGCTTTAATTTAAGACAAAGGGCAATTTCTATTTCCACGGCTGGGATTATTCCAGGGATTAAGAGATTTCAAAAAGAAAAATTAGAAGTCAACTTAGCCATTTCCCTTCATAGCCCGGATGATAAGGTCCGTTCTTTTTTAATGCCAATTAACAAAACTTATCCTTTAAAAGATTTAATTTTGGCTGCCAGAAATTATGTTAAAACTACTAGGAGAAAACTATTCTTTGAATATTTGATGCTAAAAGGGATTAACGACAGTATATCTTTTGCCCAGAAATTAGTTAAACTTTTAAAGGGAGAGTCTCTTTTTCATATAAATCTAATTAAATATCATGAAACTCAAACTGATTTTTTGAGTTCAGATAAAAAAACTATTTTTCGTTTTCAAAAAGAACTTCAAAAACACAATTTAAAAGTAACTATTCGTCACAGTTTTGGAGAAAAAATTGAGGCTGCCTGCGGACAATTGGCAACTTAGACGAAAAATTATTGTTAAAATCGTTAAAGAAAGTGGCCAAATGCCATTTTTTAGTCTTTATTTTTGGGAAAATAAATGATATAAAAAATTGTAATTATGAGATTTATTGCCGATTTTCATTTACATTCAAAGTATTCAAGAGCAACTTCAAAAAATATGAATTTGGAGAATTTGGATAAATGGGCAAAGATTAAAGGAATTAAAGTTTTGGGAACAGGAGATTTTACCCATCCTATCTGGCTAAAAGAATTAAAAGAAAAGTTAGAACCCGCTGCCCAGGACTTGTATAAATTAAAAAATGGAGATTCGGAAACTTATTTTATTTTAACTGCTGAAATTAGTTGTATTTATTCCAAAAGCGGTAAGGTTCGGAAAATTCATATTATAATTTTCGCTCCTTCTTTTGAGATCGTTGAAAAAATTAATGCCCATCTGGGTTGGATTGGAAATTTAAAAGCCGACGGAAGACCAATTTTAGGATTAGACGCCAAGGAATTAGCTAAAATTGTTTTAGACGTTTCTGAGGATTGTTTAATTGTTCCCGCTCATATCTGGACACCTTGGTTTAGTCTATTTGGTTCCAAATCCGGCTTTGATTCTATCGAAGAATGCTTTGAAGAATATTCAAAATATATTTTCGCTGGGGAAACGGGCTTATCCAGCAATCCTCTAATGAACTGGAGACTCTCGGCTTTGGATAAAATAACTTTAATAAGTAACTCAGATGCCCATAGCCCTCAAAAAATAGGCCGAGAGGCAAATGTTTTCGATATTGAAATCAGTTATCCAAAAATTTTAGAAGCAATAAAAACAAAAGACTCTCAAAAATTTCTTTACACAGTTGAATTTTTTCCTCAGGAAGGAAAATACCATTACGATGGTCATAGGAACTGCGGAATTAACGTAAGTCCCCAGGAGTCAAAAAAATATGGAAATATATGTCCTGTTTGTGGAAGACTTTTAACTATTGGGGTTTTAAATAGGGTGGAGAATTTGGCAGATAGACCAAACGGTTTTAAGCCAGAAGGAGCAATTTCGTTTAAAAGCCTTGTTCCTTTGGAGGAAATAATTGCCGATGCCTTAAACCTAACGAGCGGTACAAAAAGAGTAGCTATAGAATATAAAAATTTAATAAAGAAATTCGGAAATGAATTTAAGGTTTTACTCGAAATCCCTTATCGAGAATTAGAAACAGCCACCTTGTCAGAAATTGCCGAAGGCATTATAAGAGTAAGAGAGGGAAAGGTGAATATTACACCTGGTTTCGATGGGGTTTATGGGAAAATAAGAATTTTCTCTCAAGAAGAAAAAAAGGGTTTGTCCAAGCAGGGAACATTATTTTAAAAATGATAAAAAAAACTAAAATTGGAATCCCGAGAGCACTATTTTATTGGAAAAAACCTTATTTTTGGGAGAGTTTTTTTGAAAATTTAGGATTAGAAGTTATTTTGTCTCCAGAAACTAATAAAGAAATTGTTGAAAAAGGAGTAGGGGCGGCTGATCCCGAGGCCTGCTTTGCCACCAAGGTTTTTTTTGGCCATATCTTGTTCTTGGAAGGAAAAGTAGATTATATTTTTGTTCCACGACTGAAAACAAATGAGGAAAAACTGGAATACTGTCCAAAATTTTTTGGAATCCCAGAATTGGCTCAAATTTTAGTTAAGACCAGAATTTTAACTGAAACTTTTGATGAAAGAAAAAGGGAATTTAAAACGGACCTCAAGAAGCTAGGAGAAAAATTGAATAAAGACCCAGTAATAATAGAAAAGGCAATAAAGGCTGCCTTTTTAAAAGAAAAAGAGTTAGAGGAAAGGCAAAAAAAAGATTTTTTTAAAAAAATAAAATCTAAAAAACAAAAAGTGGTTTTAATTTCTCATCCCTACAACTTATATGACGATTATGTTAATGTTGGAATAAAAAAGAAATTAGAGAAATTAGACACTGAAGTAATCTTCATAAATGAAATCTCAATCAAAAATCAGAAAGGAGAAGGCGAAAATCAAAAAGTAGATTATCCGGATTTTCATTGGGAATTTGGCAAAGAAATGATGGAAAAAATTCAAGAGATTTTGAAATATCCTATTTCTGGGGCTATTGAGATTTCCTCTTTTTTATGTGGCTGCGATGCGGTATTAAAAGAGTTTGTAGAAAAAGTATTTAAGCAAAATAAAGTCCCATTTTTATATTTAATAATTGATGAGCAAACGGCAGACGCCGGAGTCCAAACAAGATTAGAAGCATTTATCGATACAATAAAATAATCTGTGTAAATCAGCGTTTCACAAAGTGAAAAATATGAAAATAACTTTTGCCTATTGGGGGAATTATACTATTGCTTTTAAGGCCCTATTCCAAAAATTAGGGTTAGATATTGTTCCCCCAGAAAAAACTAATCCAAGAACAATCGAAGAAGGAGCAAAAATCTCTCCTGAAATGTATTGTTTTCCATTAAAAATAAATGTTGGGAATTATTTATCAGCCATAAAAAAAGGAGCTGATACTATTTTTATGGTGACCAGTCTCAGTGGTTCCTGTCGGCTGAGATATTATGGAATAATCGAAGAGAAGGTCTTATCAGAAATGGGTCACGATATTAAACTTATTAATTTCGACCAAACTCCAAAAGATATTTATTTAAAAATAAAAAAAATTTCTGGAGCTTCTTTCTGGCAAATAATGAATGCGGCTTGGTTTTTCTTTGAAAAATTAAGGTTAATCGAGAATTTAGAAAAAAAGGCGAATTATCTCAGACCAAGAGAAAGAGAAAAAGGGAAAACCGATGAAACTCTAATCCGGGCCTTTTTAGATCTGGATAAAATAAGCACTAAAAGAGAATTAGCCAAATTTAAAAAAGAAATTCAACGGAAAATTTCAGAAATTGAGATTGATAAAGACAAAAGTGTTCCAAAAGTAGGCTTAATAGGAGAAATATTTACAGTAACTGATGGAGCAGTAAATTTTGGAATTGAAGAAAAATTAGGGAGAGAAGGAATTGAAGTCCATCGAGAAATGGATATCACCTATCATTTAAAAAAGAGGGTTTTCCCCTGGAAAGATTGGTTGATTCAAAGAAAGATAAATCCCTATTTAAAATCAACAGTGGGAGGACACGGCCGTGATGCAATTTACGAGATGTTAGAATATGTTAAAAAAGACTTTGACGGAGTGGTTCACCTTCTACCTTTCGGATGCATGCCCGAAACCACTGTCAGGCCTATCTTACAGAAAATTCATTTAAAAAAAGGAATTCCTTTTTTATCTCTATCTTTAGACGAACAGGTAGCAGAAGCCGGAATTAATACCAGAATTGAGGCTTTTGTAGATGTAGTAAAAAATTATCACAACAAAAAAATATGAAAACTTATTTAGGTATTGATGTCGGCTCCATTACAACTAAGTTGGTTTTAATTGATGGGAAAAATGATATCCTTTCCTCTCTTTATTTTAGGACAGAGGGGAATCCAATTTGGGCTGTTCAAGAAGGGCTCAAGGAATTAAAAAAAGCTGTTCCAAAAGATATTAAAATTACTGGGGTAGGAACAACCGGATCAGCCAGACATTTGGCCGGAGTAATTACAGGGGCAGATTTAATAAAAAACGAAATTACTGCCCATGCTATTGGAACAAGTTTTTTTGTCCCTGATGTTAGAACAATAATAGAAATTGGAGGTCAAGATTCAAAAATTATAATTTTAGAAGATAAAGTGGCAGTTGATTTTGCTATGAACTTACTCTGCGCCGCCGGAACAGGAGCCTTCCTTGACGCTCAGGCTTTTAGATTAAGGATTCCGGTAGAAAAATTCGGAGAACTTGCCTTGAAGTCAAAAAGCCCAACAGCGATTGGCAGCCGATGTACAATTTTTGCCGAGTCAGACATGATTCATAAGCAACAAATTGGTCACAAAACCGAAGATATTGTTGCTGGTCTTTGCCAAGGTCTTGTTCGAAATTTTCTATCCAATGTTGCCAAGGGGAAAAATATAAAACCACCGATTGTTTTTTTAGGGGGAGTTTCTGAAAATGTGGGAATGAGAAAGGCCTTTGAAAAAGCCTTAAATCAAAAAATTATTGTTCCAAGATATAACACAGTAATGGGCGCCTTTGGGGTAGCTCTTTTAGTAAAAGAGTTGGCTCTTCAAAAGAGTAAATTCTTTGGTTTTGAAATTTCTAATAAAGATATTAAATGCACTTCTTTTCAATGCGGGGGTTGTCCTAATCAATGTGAAGTAATTGAGGCCAGAATCGAGGGGAAAGTAGTTTCGAGGTGGGGAGACAGATGCGGAAAATGGTCAGGGCTCAATCTAAAATAAATTTTATTAATTTCAAAAATCCCTGCTTTTTATTTAATATAAAAACACAAGTGAAAATTTCTATGTCTCTTTTAGAAATTATTAAAAATCGGCGAAGCATTTATAGGTTTCAGAAAAAACAAATTCCAGAGAAAATCATTAATAAACTGATTGAGGCCTTGATTTGGGCTCCCAGTGCAGGCAATCTTCAATCGAGAAAATTCTATTTTGTTTTCAATCAAAAAATAAAAGAAAGGTTAGTTGAAGCTGCTTTAAGTCAAAGCTTTATTGCCGAAGCTCCTTTAGTTGTTGTTGGTTGTACTAACGATGAAATTAGCCAGTGGTATAGAGAGAGAGGAAAAAATCTCTACGCAATCTGTAACACATCTGTTAGCATCCAAAATATGATGTTACTTGCTTACGAACAAGGGCTAGGAAGTGTTTGGATTGGCGCTTTCAGTGAAAAAGAGGTGGCCAAAATTTTAAATTTACCAGAAAATTTACATCCCATTGTCATTGTCCCTGTTGGCTATCCGGCTGAAAAACCTAAGGCCCCACCAAGGGTTTCAAAAGAAGAAGCTGTCAAATTTATAAAATAATAAAATTATATAAAATATTGTAAAATTTCCACGGGCTATAAGGTCCCGGGAAATTTTACACCTTATATTTTTTGGCGGTTGGACACCTTTTTTGAAAAAGGGGTCCAGAAGGATTTATGATTGAAGAATATCATTTTGGTTCCATTACCATTAATGGTAAAACTTATAACCATGATGTTGAGGTTCGTTGGACTGGCGAGGTTTTGAAATGGTGGAGAAAAGAAAGTCATTTAATTGAGATTGAAGATTTAAAAAGGGCAATTGAACAAAAGCCTGAAGTAATTATTATTGGAACAGGTGAATCAGGGCTAGCTAAAGTCACTGAAGAAACCAAAAATTTCTTAAAGGAAAAGGGGATTGAGTTAATAATCGATGTAACTGAGCAGGCAACTAAAACCTTTAATATAATAAATGAAGAATCAATTAAAGAGGAAGGGGGGCAGAAAAAAGTGATTGGCCTTTTTCATTTGACTTGTTAGATTATGGATTTAAAAAAAGAAAAAGAATTAATTAAGAAGGCAAAAAGAGATCCTGAAGTTTTTGGAAGGCTTTATGATGAACATTACCCAAAAATTTTTGGTTATATTCTAAAAAGAGTGGCTAATCTTGAGATTGCTCAGGATATTACTTCAGAGACTTTTTTTAAGGCCTTAAAAAATCTTTGGAGATTTCGCTGGCGAAATATTTCTTTATCCTCCTGGCTTTATCGTATTGCCTCAAACGAAATAGCAAATTTCTTTAGAAAAAATAAAAATAGAGTAATTCCTCTAGAGAAAACTTCAGAGCCAATTTCTACTCATAATCCTTTAATAGAAATTATCGAAGCTCAAGAAAAGTTAAAAAGGCATAAAGATTTTTTGGCTTTACAGGAAAAAATCTCTCAACTTCCTCTTAAATATCAAGAGGTGATTTGTCTAAAATTCTTTGAGAAAAAGAAAATTAAAGAAATTGCTGAAATCTTAGGAAGAAAAGAAGGGACAATAAAATCTTTACTTCATCGAGGATTAAAAAAATTAAGAGAGCTTTGCCACTAATTAATAATTAAAACGTTATATTTAAAAAATGGAGAAAGGAGATTTAATTAAAAAATTGGAAGAAACTTCTCTCCCTGAGATTGAGATTCCCAGTCATAAAAAAAAGCTTAAGGAAGTTTTACTTAATAAATATTTTCGAGAAAAAAGAAGCTGGGAGATTTTTAATATTCTTAGGAAAGTCGTTCCAGTAGGAGCTGTAGCGATTATTTTAATTGTCCTGATTTTAAATAATCTAATTTCCCCAAAATACACTTTAGCTCAGGCTAAAGAAATTGCCATGAGAGATCCTCAAATTAAGGAACTGATAGAAAGAGGAGCTATTGTAAGAGATGTAAAAATACTAAACAATAAAGGCTATGTTTTGATTCAGCCATCAGCGAGAGCGGAGATGGGGGCGGAGATAGAAATTGAAGAAATAAAAACAGATTTGAAGATTGGAGAAGAATTTTTAGGAGCTTTAGCTGAAGTAGATCTTAAAGAAAAAAGAGTATCCAGGATTGAAAAAGTAACTCCCCAATTTTTTCCTTTAGCCGAGGGAGAGGAAGAAAAAGTTAAAGAGATTGCTAAAGATAATCCTGAAATTCAGACAATTGTTCCAAAAGAGGCTGAAATTAAGGAGATAATACCAGTGCCTTACTTCCAGTTGAAATTGATCAAAGAAGAAAATTCAATAAAAGTTGTTCCAGAGCAAAGAGAAGAAAAGAGGGCTCGAATAATTTATGAATTTGATAAAAATCAATGGGAAGGAGAGATAGATTTGATTGAAGAAAAGGTTAAAGAAGTAAAATTTTTGGGTGAAACCGAAAATAATGCAACCTTTCAAGAGTAAGGGCGTTTTGGATAGAAAGGTCGATTGAAAACTAAGTCATTAAAGTGGCTTATGAAGAAAAAAGCTATTTTTATCAGTTTTATAGGAATCATTTTTTTACTCAGTGGAATTGGTGGAGATATTGCCAATGCCCGGGAAATTCCTTGGGCTCGAGGAATGAGAAGCGCAGAGGTAAAAGCACTCCAGAGCATCTTAAAGGCAGATACTGAGATTTATCCAGAAGGTTATGTGACAGGCTATTTTGGTCCTCTAACTGAAAAAGCAATTAAAAGACTTCAGAAAAGATGTGGAATTTCAGAAACTGGTGTAGTTGATCCTGAAACAGAAAGATGTATTTTCCCAATAGAATATAAAATCAGGGTTATCTCTCCGAATGGAGGAGAGGTCTGGGATCGAAACGAGATTCAGACTGTGAAATGGGAGGTTATAGCGCCATCCGGAGAAGAAGAGGTAATACCAGAGATAAAACCGTATCTATTTTGGCCAAAGGCCTCAATTGATCTGTTTAGAAGAGTAATAATAACGCCAGAATGTGAACCTGGCGAAGTCTGCCCGGCAGCAGTAAAGTCAGTTTTTGTAAAACATGTAGCTACAGTTAATTTATTTAATAGAGCTTATTCGTGGAGAATTACAAAAGACATCCCAGATGGCAAAGATTATGTAATCAGAATTTCTGTTGGAAGAGGAATTATTCCATTTACATTGGAAGAAAAAGTTATTATCGAACCTGAAGAAATCTGGCCAGTTCCGCCAAGGCCAGTGCCACCAGAGCGTCTTTATTGGGATGAAAGTGATGGACCATTTGAAATTACCGGAGATATTATCCACCCCTGTCCGGAACCTATCTGCCCTCTCTGTCCCGGTCTTCCGGTGGAAGAAGTGATAAGAGCTTTAGAAAGGATTACAAATGAACTTCAGAGGGTAATTGCTTTGTTAAAAGAAATGAGCCGTTAATCTGAAAGAATAACAGCCCACCCCTTTTGGGGTGGGCTGGAAAGTTTTTCTTTAGCCATTTATAATTAAATAATAATTAAATTTAAAAATATGAAAAAGCAACGTTTTTATTTTTTAATAATTTGTTTAATTTTAATTTTCCCAATTTTTATTTTTGCTGATGGTGGGATGATAATTTGGCCGCCTGAAATTCATTTAGACCAGTCAGCCCAAAATGCCATAGTTGCCTGGAATGGAAAAGAAGAAATAATAATTCTTTCAAACGATATAAAAAGCGATAGCCAGGCTACTGCTTTAAGAATCGTTCCCTTACCTTCTAATCCTTCTGAAATTAAAGAAGGGGGTTTTGATTCTTTTGAGAAATTAGTGGAGATAATGAATGAGAAAATAGAAGAGGTAAGAAATCAATGGATGCTAGCGGGTAAAGATTTAGAAAAAGCCCCGGCTGCTGGAGTAGAAATTACCTTTCATGAAAAAATCGGAGCCCATGATATAACCGTAGTCAAAGTAAATGACTTAGATTACTTTTTAAATTGGATTAAAGATTTTGCGACTGAAAAAGGACTAGAGATAAAAGAGATTTCTTCAGAATTCAAAGAAGGAGTCAAGAGTTATCTAAAGAGAGATATAAAATACTTTGTCTTTGATGTAATTGATACCAAGGAAGAAGAAAGTATCAAGCCCTTAATTTATCAATTTGAATCTAATTTTTTGTATTATCCGATTTTAATCTCTGGAATTTCTGAAATTTCTGAAAGTAGGGCAAAAATAAGAGTATTTTTAATCACAGAGGGGAACCTTCCAAAAGAAATTTCAGGAGTAAATATTCCAATTTTCTATTGGCAAGGTCATTTTGATTATCCGGTAGAATTAACAAATGAAGAGTTAATGGAAATTAGTGAAGACATTGGGAGCCTATTTGAATCAAGTGTAAGGGTAAGAACTTTTGATTATTTTGGTCCTTTAAAAAAGTTTGATAAAGATTTAATATTTTATCCTAAAATCTGGCAAAAGCACTTAGGGATAGGGAGTTATGGTGACGATGTAAAAATTTTACAACAAATTTTAATAAACGAAGGGTATTGGGATTCTGAGGCTGGGGCAACAGGTTATTTTGGTGAAATTACTAAAAATTCTTTAATTAAATTCCAAGAATATTTTAAAGAAGATATTTTAAAGCCCCTTGATTTAGAGAAAGGAACAGGATATTTCGGTCCAAAAACTAAAGAATTCTTAGAAAAAGGTTTCGCTTTAATTTCTGAAATTAAAACCTGGAGTCGTAATCTAAAAATAGGAATGATGGGAGATGATATAAAAACTTTACAAGAAATATTAATTAAAGAAGGGGTGTGGGGAAGGCCAGATATTAAAACCACAGGTTATTTTGGCCAAATTACAAGGGAAGCGGTAATTTTGTTTCAAGAAAAATATTCCAAAGAAATTCTTGAACCTCTTGGATTAGAAAGAGGAACAGGTTTTATTGGCCCTTCTACTAGGACTTATTTGGAAAAATTTAGTAAAGAATAGGTTTTGGACTTGACTTGTTAAGAAATTTTTGTTAAGCTGAGTTTAGATCGATAAGTCGAAGTATCTTAAGTTAAGTCTTCATAATTTTTTAAAATAGTGAGGGCCAAAATTAAGTAGGGCGACTTAAAAATCGGAAAGGTCGCTTTTTATTTAAAATTTAATAGAAATCTAGTATGGCCTTCGAAAAATTTGAGAAGAAGTTCGAGCGCAAAATGTTTAAAGGAGATTGGACTTGTGCTGATTGTGGAGCAAAGATAACTGAATTACCCTTTCAACCAGATTCTGATAGACCAATCTATTGTCGAGAATGTCACCGAAAAAAAAGAGCTCGATTCCAACGCTAAACAAAAAGCCCGCTCAAAAGCGGGCTTTTTGTTATAATGAAACAATGTATCCCAGCTATTTAAGCCTTTCGAGAAAAGAACTTAATAAAAGAATCGAAAAGCTTTTTAAGATTTTAGAAAGATGCGAAATTTGTCCCAGAAAATGCCGAATTAATAGATTAAAAGAAAAAAAAGGTTTTTGCCAATTGGGACGCGAACCTGTGGTTTCAGCTCACCATCCCCATTTTGGTGAAGAAAGTCCCTTAGTTGGTCGCTTTGGTCCAGCCTCGCCCGACTCGCTGGCGAGGCGAGGCGGGTCAGGAACAATATTTTTTACTTCTTGTAATTTGGCTTGCGTTTATTGTCAAAATTATGGAATATCTCAATTAAGGATCGGGGATGAAACCTCTTTTGAAAAACTGTCTCAGATGATGATTGATCTCCAAAAATTAGGTTGTCATAATATTAATTTGGTTACCCCCACCCCTCAGGTTCCCCAGATTATAAAATCACTTTCTATTGCCATTGAGAAGGGATTAAAATTGCCCTTAGTTTATAACACCAGTTCTTATGACTCAATCGAGGTTTTAAAATTATTAGATAAAATTGTTGATATTTACATGCCGGATGCCAGATATTCTGATAATGAAATTGCTTTGAAATATTCCAATGCAAAAAATTATTTTGAAATAATGAAAGGGGCAATTAAGGAAATGCATCGCCAGGTTGGTGATTTAGTTTTGGATAAAAATGGAATCGCTGTTCGCGGTCTTTTAGTTAGGCATTTAGTCTTGCCTAATGATTTGGCCGGTTCTGAAAAAATTTTTAAATTTTTAGCCAAAGAAATTTCCCCTAATACTTTTTTAAATATTATGGGCCAATATTATCCTTGCTATAGGGCTTTTGAATTTCCTGAACTTTCCCGGAGAATTACATATGAAGAGTATCAGGAAGCAATTAAATTAGCTAAAAAAGCCAATTTAAAACGGCTTTACCGTGAATAATTTAAAATGAAAAATCCAAGAATTAAAAACCTGTTTTCTCTTTTTTTACTGCTTGGATTATCATTTTTAGTTCTTTTATTTTCTATTTATATTTCCAAAATTAATGCCGAGATTAGCTCTCTTTATCTCGGGGCAATCGTTAGTCAGTCGTTAATTCAAAAAAGGCAACCCTCATCAGGGGCAATAACTCTAATTTTTGTTGGCGATATTATGTTAGACCGGGGAATAGAGTATATGGTTAAAAATCATGGTGATGGTAATTACGAATTTCCATTTTTAAAAATCGCTGATTTTTTAAAAAAAGCTGATATTTTATTTGGTAATTTAGAGGGGCCAATTTCCAATAAAGGGAAAAAAGTTGGAAGTATTTATTCGTTTCGAGCTGATCCTAAGGCGGTTGAGGGTTTAACCTATGCTGGTTTCGATATTTTATCAGTGGCCAATAATCATATTTTCGATTATGGAAAAGTGGCAATGGAGGATACTTTTTTAAATTTGAAAAAGGCCGGGATTGAATATGTAGGAGGGGGATTTACTGAAACTGAAGCTCATTCTCCAATAATTAAGGAGGTAGATAAAACAAAAATTGCCTTTTTAGCCTACACTAATTTGGGTTCGAAATATTGGGAGGCAAAAGGAAACAATTCGGGTATTGCCTGGTTAAATAAAGAAAAGATGGAAAAAGATATTAAAATAGCGAAAAATCAGGCAGACATAGTAGTAGTTTCAATACATACAGGTAGAGAATACCAAGCTAAACCCAATCTTATTCAGAAATATTCCTCTCACCTATTTATTGATGCCGGAGCAGATTTAGTAATAGGCCATCACCCCCATGTTATTCAGGAAATTGAAAAATATAAAAACAACTATATTGCCTATTCTCTGGGCAACTTTGTTTTTGACCAAGGATTTTCTAAAGAAACTATGAAAGGACTTTTATTAAGAGTTATTATCAAAGATAATAAAATAAAAACAGTTGACCCAATTGAAATTAAAATTAACAAATTCTTCCAGCCAGAGATTATAGAAGAACTGGAGGAATAAAAAACTTTGCCAAGAGGCAAGGTTAAAAATCGAGAAGCTAATTGGGGGGAAATTTATGTGGGTGGTGATGTTAAAAATTTAAACTTCTGGACTCCAACTAATTAAATTTCCTTTTATCTCAAACTTTCCATCTATAAATTTTTCGATTGCCCAGATGTTAGTTTTGCAGTGATTAGTAACTTCTGAAACTGTAAATTTACTCTCTTTGGGAACCAGGGCCACATAAGGTAAAATTTGGTCAGCCAAATGTTTATCTAAGCAGGCCTGGGTTTTTTGTTCTCTTAATAATTCTAGGGCTGCTTCTTTTCCGACATTTTCAGCTCTCTTTCCTAATTTTCCTAAATTATCTACTCCAATCACTGTATTCTCAAATTGACAAATTAGACAAATTTGGCTTCCCGGGCATTGAGTTTCATGATATTTAACTTTTTCTTCAATTGGTAATTTTAATTTTCCTAAGATTTCTCTAACTCCAAAAATTTGCCTTTCAGCAACTTTTTTATTTTTCAAAAATTCTGAGGCTCCAGAAATAACTAAAATTTTTTGAAGTTCTCCTCTTTCTAAAAGATTGAGGTTTTTTATTTTTGAGGGAAAAATTTTTACTTCAACTTTTGCCCCTCCTTCTGGATAATAACCTCTTTTCAAAACATTTATTTCAGTTTTAACCCCGATTTTTTCTAAAATTTTTAAAAAACAATATCTGAAATGGTCAATAGTTGGAGAAAAGAAAGTATCAGTAGCGCCTCCATTAAAAACAATCTTCACTGGCCCTGGAGCAAAGAGGCTGGGTAAAATTAGAGTCTGTAAAACTAAAGTAATACTTCCGGCAGTTTTAATTCTAACATTGACTGAAATTTGTTTTTGGCTAATTTCGCCAGGATAAAATTTTATATCCTCACTTTCTAGTTTATCACCCTCTAATCTTCCATTACAAAGTTGAGCTAAGGCCTGAATTCCTAAAAGATGCTGGGGTCTTAAACCGGGCTTTGGTCTACTTTTACGAATATTAAAAACATGACAGGATTTTTTAGTCACTACTGAAAGAGCAGTTGCTACTCTTAATATAGCCCCACCCCCTTCATATTTTGAACCATCTATCTCAATTAGATTTTGATTAAATTGAATCATTTTAATTCAAAAACTTGACAGCGTTTTTTTGAAAGACTAAGATAGGTTGTTAACATGACTAAAGAAAAAAAATTTTATTTAACTAAAGAAGGTTTAGAAAAGATTAAAAAAGAACACAAAGAACTTAAAAGTCTTAGGTCTCTGAAAGTTAAAGGTGAATTTCCAAAAATTTTACATTCAGAAAATGTAAGCCCAGAATATCTTTCTTTACAGGAAGATTTAAGTTTTATAGAGAGGAGAATAGCTGAGCTGGAAAGTGTTCTCAAAAATAGTGAATTAATTAAATCACCTCCTAAAGAAAGGCAAGATGTTGTTAATTTAGGAGCAATGGTTTTGGTGCAAATTGATGACCAAATTGACGAATTCACAATTGTTGGGTCACTAGAAGCGAACCCCTCTTTGGGAAAAATCTCAAATGAATCACCGGTTGGAAAAGCACTTCTGGGGCATCGAGTTAGAGATGAAGTTATTATCCCCTCTCCAATAAAAATAACTTATAAAATTTTGAAGATAAAGTACTAGTAATTAGTAAATTTATTTTTTTTATTTGCCCAAAAAATATGGGCATTTTTATTTTAAATAGTAAAATATTTGAGAAACTGCTCCGAGAATAAAAACAAATATTAAGAAATAAATTAAAATTGAGGGCGCTTTTAAACTATATTCTGGCTTTCTCTCACCGAGTTTTTTAATTTTTTTGAAAATCAAAGTAATTACTACTCCTTCAATTACCCCCAGAATTGTCCCAACAAAACCAATAACTTCAATAAAACCTCGAAGGCCAATTAAAAATAAAATTAGTGGTAAGCCAGAGGAAACGATAGCAGATAAAGTTTTTGGCAGACGATAATCGTAAATTAGAGTATTTTTTAAGTAAAGACAAATTACCAAAAATGAGTCGGCCAAGGTTATTACTCCAAATAATGCTCCCAAAAAGATGATTTTTGGACCCAAGAAAGGAACTAGACCTGAGAAGGCTTCAGGAGAAGTGTTTTTCCCACTTACTCCAACTACTGCTAAAGAAAAAAGGAGATATAAAATAACCACGATTACAGTAGTTAGAATAATTATTTTTTTAAAGACCTTCCTTTCCTTAGGGCTTTTTAAAATATCTCCCATTTCTGGTATGGCCACCCATCCTCCTAAGGCAAACAAAATTACTCCATAGGGTAAAAAAACATGTCTAAAATTAATTAAATTGAAATTTTGGAGATTAATCTTTGGCAAAAGGAAACAAAAAACAAGAAAAATAATCAAAAAGAAGGCAGAATTCGTAAGAATTTCAGTTGGAGCAATCAGTTTTAATCCTCGAAAAATAAAATAAGATAAAATTACCCAAAAAATTAAACTAAAATAAAAAGAAGATAAATTAAGTAAAGGAGAAAATATTATTTTCAAAAACTCCCCCCCAAGAATAAGGTAGGCCAAAAGAGTACCGGTCAATCCTAAGATCGTCGAGATAGTAATTAAAATTTTTCCTCCCTTTCCTAAATATTTTTGGGAGTAACCAACGAATCTATGTTTTTCCTTTGTTCTTAGAACAATTTCGCCAAAGAAGAGGTGCAAAAAAGTTACTGATAAACCTAAAATTAGAAAATAAAAAAAGCCGGGAATTATCCCGCTTTGGGCAATGACATAGGGGATTCCAAAAATACCTGCCCCAATTATTGTTCCAATTAAAATTGCTAAGGCGAAAAGAAATTTTTTATTTAAAAAAATCATTTCTTAGGAATTACTCAGAATCTCTGCTATTAAAAATTTTCTTTTCCACTATTCTTAAACCAGCTAAAATTAAAATGGTTAAAAAAGTAGCAAAAATGGCTGGAAAATAAAGCCTTGTACCAACGGCTACTCCAATAGCAGCTGTTATCCAAAGACCGGCAGCAGTAGTTAAACCCTCAATATGAAGTTGGCGATAGATAATTAATCCTGCTCCTAAAAAACCAACTCCTAAGACTACTTGGCCAATTACCCTAGAGGGGTCGAAATTAATCCCTGGCTTTCCAGCAAAAAGATTAAGAGCCTCAAAAGAAATTATGGTAAATAAGGCTGCTCCTAAAGAAACTAGGGCATATGTCCTTAAACCAGCTTCTTTTTTCTTATATTCTCGTTCCAAACCAACCAATCCTCCTAAAAGAGCGGCTAGGATTAGCTGGAAAATAATTCGAATTTGAGGACTAACAAAAAACTTCATCTTCTTTCATCGCCTTAAAGGCGGTTCAATCTCAAAACTTAAATCTTAAAAATCAAGACTAAAAGATTAAGAATTTGAGATTATAATTTATAACGAGCTTCGCTCGATATATGCTTTTAGAGCTTATAAACTTTGTAGCCTTCTCGGACTTTTTGATCGACCTTGAGGCCAATAGAGTCGCCGGCCTTAGCCTCCTCTACTTTCTCGTGTTCAATCTCCATTGACCCTACTGCCTGAGTGAAATCGGTTACCCCCCCAACAATTCTAATAGATTCTCCTGCTCTTAAGGGGTCAGTGAGCTCAATCACTGCCACTCCTATTTTCGAAAAATAGTGAGTAACTTTCCCCACTAATTTCCCTTCTTCTGGCCGCCCTTGGCGAGCCTCGCCTTCGGCGGGAACTTGGGGTTTTTCATTTGGCATAACTTTTCTTTTTAAAATAATTTTATTTTTCCGACCTTTTTAAATGAGTTTTTTCTTTTTTTATTAAATTAATTAATTTTTTTACTAATTTTTTGGGGTTTTCATCATAAATAATTTTTTTTACTCCTCGATAGGGACCTGTAGCAATAATTCTTATTTTATCAGCGGTTCCAGCTGAACCTTCTAATACTCCGATTGGTTTTTGGATTTCAAAAGCAGTGGCAAATTCATGCAAGGTTCCCATCCGACCACAGATAATAATTACTCCGTCTACTGACTTTGTCATGATTACGTTTCTGCCCACATAATCAGCCCCGGTATAAATCACGACATTAAATGGATCTAGGGGTAGTTTATATTTTTTTAAATGGGCAGCTTCAGAGGTTGCTGGAGAAAAACCAACACTAAATCCACCGGTTTCTTTACAGCCCAGGGCGGCAAAATAAGGAACTCCGGTTGTGGCTCCAGTGACCAAAACACATTTTCGGCGAGCGATCTCTCGACCAATCTCTTTAGATAATCCTTCAACCCCTTTTGCGCAGTGACCAATCTGGGCTGCACCTGAAACTGCAATTTTATATTTTGAGCGATAGCGAGAAATATCCCTAGAGGTATATCTCATACATTTTTATTATAACAAAAATTTGTCAAACTAAAAATGGGTGACAATCACCCAGCTTTACCTCGTTAGAGAATTATAGAAGTATACTGCCCAAACTAAAAACCGCTAGAAAACTTCTCTAACGGGGTTTAGTGAGGGGGGAACGGACTTAACAATTTTAGTTTAATCTTCAAAGCCTGGCTGGACATTAGCCAAGGAAGCTTCTTTGACCTCTACTATTAAATACCGCTTGTCCCTAGAGGATATTACCTCGCACCCCCTCAATTTTTATCGTAGTTTTCCAAAAATTTTTGTCAAGACCTTTTTCCACTATTTTTTAGAAAATGCCTTAACCACCTTACTGTCTCTTTAATCAGCTTCTTTTGTGAATAGTAATCTTCAAATTTGTGATCGGCTTTTGGAAGGATAATTAATTTTATATTCTTGTATTTTTGGGCTAATTGTCTTGAGAACCTTATCGGAACTGTCTCATCTTTTTGGCCATGAACAATCAAGATAGGAACCTGAATTTGAGAAAACAAAGGGGTGTAATCTTTCTTTTCGTTCTCTTTTAGATAACTTATCCCAAATTTTTTGTCTTTTCTAATAAAGTATCCTTGTCTCCTCCATTTCTTTAAATCATTTTTAGTATTCCATATAGGAAAAAGGGCTTTTTGGTTGAATCCTGGAGCCCAAAAAACTAAAGTTTTTATTGGAAATTTACTTTGTTTAATGAAAAAGGCTGCAATAAGGCATCCCAAGCTATGCCCTAAAAAAACTATTTTGTTTTTATTAATATTTTTTTGTTTTAAGATTAAATTTATTACTGTTTCTAAATCTGAAACTTGTTTTCTAACTGTGGTTTTTTCGAGTTTTCCTTCTGAATCTCCGCATCCCTCAAAATCAAATCGAAAGGTGGCAATTTTATTTTTCTCCAAATCTCTGGCTAATCTCACAAACTCTCTTCTTGTTTTATCTCCGCCAAATCCATGACAAATTACAATCAAAGGGAACTTCTTCTTTCCTTCCGGTAGATGCAAAATCCCCATTAACTGCTTTCCTCTTTTATTTTTAAAAACAATTGGTTTTTCCATAAATTTTATTTTTCTACTTTAAAAAGAAGAAAAATTGGGGCTCCAATTCTTTTTCTGTGTTTTTTGCTAAGTTTCCCTACTTCTTTACTTACTAGTATATCTTTCATTTCTATTATTTTTAAACCATTTTTCACTATTTCATTTACATAGAGAGAAATTGGTTTTCTATAAACGACAAAAGATTTCTCAAATCCCTTAATTGCGCTCGAATGGATTGGCTCTACTTTTGGATATCTTTTTAAATTCTCTAAAGAAGAACTATTCCTTGTTTCCGTAGCACTTAGGAATAAATGATACAGGGGATGCGTTATTGAAATTATCAGTCTTCCTCCTTTCTTTAAAACTCTTGCCATTTCTTTTATAGACGTAGATATATCTTTAATCTCCTGGAGAACATTATAACTTACAATTATATCAAAAAAATTATTCTTAAAATTTAACTTTTTTGTTAGATCTATTTGATGAAATTCCACTTTTTTTGATTTAATTCTTTTCTTAGCGTAATCTAAAAGCCACTTTGAAATATCAATTCCTATAATTTTTTTAGGATTTTTTTTAAGAAGATTTGGGATAAAAAATCCATCTCCACAACCAGCTTCAAGCACAATTTTTCCTTTTAAATCTCCAATAGCCTTTTCCATAACTTTATTCATTAAGTAAACCCTAGGAATATCAGTATAAGTTGTTAGATGTTTGTGCCAGGTTTCTGCGAATTTTTTTGATTTATAAAGGTGTTGCATGAAATACCTTTAAATTTTGAAAGTAATAAACTTAATATTAATGCCCTTGAGAGGAATCGAACCCCTATCTCAAGCTCCGGAGGCTCGCGTTCTATCCGTTGAACTACAAGGGCTTTATTTCTCAGCTATGATATAAAAATTAGAGTTTTTTCTTTTTTTTAGGGGAACCGTTATAATTCCACTTTCTTTTATCTTAAACTTTCCCTTTTTTACTAAATCTTCTAACCCTCTCTTTCTGAAACAATGGAAATAAAAATCTCTCATTCCCATCCCGGAAATTAAGATATCATAAAAATCTAGTTTTGATCTTCCAATAATTTTTAATAAAATCGATTTGTAAATTTTTTTTCTAAAAGATGGTTTTCGCCACAAATCCCAAACTGTTAGAATCAAAAGACCCCCTGGCTTTAAAACTCTTCTTGCTTCTTTTAAAAATTGAAGTCGAAATTCTTCTGAAGGAATATGATGTAAAACAGCAATACTGTAAATTTTATCAAAAAAATTATCAGGGAAAGGTAAATTTAAGACATCGGCTACTTGAAATCTGGCTTTGGGGTATCTCTTTTTAGCTATCTCGATTAGTTTTTCAGAATTATCAATACCAATATAATCTATTTTCTTATCTCTTAGAAATTCAAATAATCTGCCATTTCCACATCCTAAATCTAAAATTTTCTCCCCTGCTATTACATAATCATCCACTAAAAACCTTACTTCTTCCCACATTTTAAATCTAACTCTTGAAAAGTCCTCGGCAATTAGGTTATAATCTTCTTTAGTCTTCTCTAATATATATTCGGCGTAACTCCTTTCCATGGTAAAAATTTGGGAATCTACCCCGAAGGAATCTCTTCGAGATCCTACGGGGCAGGCAATTAAAGAACTAATTAAAAACCGGGTAAAAACTCAGGTTGGTTTAGCTAAGATTAAAAGGAAAATAGCAAAAAAATACAAAATCCCTTTGCCTTCAAATATTGAACTCTTAAAAGCATATCATAATCTAATTAAAAAGAAAAGTATAAAAAAATCTGAAAATTTAGAAAATCTTTTAAAAAAAAGAAAAATTAGAAGTCTATCTGGGGTAGTTGTGGTTTCGGTTTTAACAAAACCTTATCCCTGTCCCGGAAAATGTATCTATTGCCCTTCAGAGAAAGGTCTTCCAAAAAGCTATTTATCAGGGGAGCCGGCAGTGGAAAGGGCAAAAAAGCTAAAATTTGATCCCTATTTACAATCTCAAAAGAGAATTGAAAGTTTAAAAAGACAAGGCCATCCTACTGACAAAATCGAACTAAGAATAATCGGAGCAACTTTTTCTGTTTATCCAAAAAAATATAAAATCTGGTTCATATCTAATTGTTTTGCAGCAGCAAATAAAAGAAAAGGAGTTTCCAAAAAAGAGGTTAGCTGGAAAATACTGGAAAAACAACAAAAAATAAATGAAAAAGCAAAACAAAGGATTATTGGAATAAGTATTGAGACCAGGCCGGATTTAATTAACAAAAATGAGATTTTAAATTTAAGAAAACTAGGAGTAACAATGGTCGAAATCGGAGTTCAGACAATTTTTGATGATATTTTAGAAAAATGTAAAAGAGGCCACGGAGTCAAAGAAACAGTTTTAACTACAAAAATTTTAAAAGATGCTGGCTTCAAAGTAATGTATCAAATGATGCCGAATTTGCCTGGCTCTGATTTAAAAAGGGATTTGAAATGTTTTGAAGAAATCTTTAAAAACAAAAGTTTTAAACCAGATTGGTTAAAAATTTATCCTTGTGTAGTCTGTAAAGAATCTAAACTCTATCAAATCTGGAAAAAAAGAAAATACAAGACCTATTCTGATGAGAAATTAATTGAACTTTTAATTAAAATAAAAAAAACCTTACCTTATTGGGTAAGAGTAGCGAGGCTTTTTAGAGATATTCCAATTCCAAAAATTAAAGGGGGTTGTAAAATTTCTAATTTGAGAGAAGTTGTTCAGCAAAAAATGAAAGAAAAAGGAGAAAGCTGTTGTTGTATTAGATGCAGGGAGGTCAGAGGAGATTATAATCCAAAAGAAAAATTTTATTTATTTAGAGAAAATTATGAAGCGTCTGAAGGAAAAGAAATATTTCTGAGTTATGAAAACAAAAATAGAGAGAAACTCTTGAGTTTCCTAAGATTAAGAGTTCCCTCCTGCACCCTTCGGGCTTCAGGGGGCAAGCCCTTTCAAAAATATTTCTTACCAGTTTTAGAAAATTCGGCAATAATTAGAGAGGTTCACACTTATGGCAGGTTAGTTCCAATATCAAAAAGAAAAATAGCTCCTCAACATCGAGGCCTTGGGAAAAAATTAATCAAAATGGCAGAAAAAATCACCAAAAAAGAGTTTGGATTGAATAAAATTACTGTAATTTCTGGTGTAGGAGTAAGGAATTATTGGCGGAGACTAGGATATAAATTAAAAAATAACTATATGATAAAAGAGATCTAGGGAGGGCTCTTGACAAGGGTCTTTGGTTGAGTAAAATGGTTAAAAATATGTGGAAAAGGCTTAAACCACCAAAACTAAGAGCAAAGGTCGAAATTTAATCGCCCAAAAGGGCGATTTTTTAAAAAATTAAATTTACTGGAATTATGAGAGAAAAAATCGCCACAGCTAAATTAGAAAGACTGGTAATAAAATCAATGAGAAACTGGCTAGAAGAAGCTGGTTTTTTTGAAATTTTCCCGCCAAAAATAGTCAGGGCCTCAGGGGCCTGCGAAAATATCGATACTTTATTTGAAGTAGGAGTAAATGGAAATCTTCATTGGTTTAACCCAAAAAAGCCTCACCGAGCCTATCTCTCCCAAACTGCCCAGCTTTATCTCGAAGTCTTTGTTCCCTATTTAAAAAGAGTTTACTCAGTTGGTCCGAGTTTTAGGGCCGAAGAAGGGAACGACAACCGCCATTTGACTGAGTTTTTGATGCTGGAAATTGAATTCGCTGGAGGCTTCAAAAAACTCTTGGATTGTATTGAAAAGATTATCTATAGAGTAATTGAAGATATTTTAAACTCACCAGCAAAAATTAAAAAGGAAATTAATCTTAGCAAAAAAACAGTGGAAAGATTAAGAAAAACGAAACCCATCTTTCCAAAAATTACCTATGATAAAGCAATTGAGATCTTAGGGCTTCCCTTTGGCAGCGATATCTCCCGGAGAGATGAGCAAAAGTTAATTGGAAAATTCGGCGGCCAGCCACTTTTTATTACCCATTTCCCAAATCCTTTATATAATTATGGAAAAGAAATTGAGGTTGAGAAATTTTTCAATATGATACCAGATTCCAGAAATCAAAAACGAGTCCTTTCAGCTGATTTAATTTTGCCTTTTGGAGGAGAGGTAGTCGGAGCAGCCCAGAGGGTTTATAAATTAGAAGAACTAAAATGGAGATTAGAAAATTCGAAAATGTTTGAGAGACTGAAAAAGAAAGGAGGGGAGTTAGATGATTTTAGTTGGTATTTCCAGAAAGTACAAGAAAAAAACCTTCCTCATTCAGGTTGTGGATTTGGGATAGGAAGGATTCTTAAATTCTTAAGAGAAGAAGAGAATATTAAAAAAGTAATTACTTTTCCTTCAAATCAGGAAAATATAATTTAAAAAGAGACGTTTCTTAAAAATTTTTAGATTTTATCTTTTTAAAATCTTTTTCTAAAATTTTTCTTATTTTTAGAAATCTTATTCCAGCGGCTGGATGATAGGTGACAAAAAATTCTTTGCCACCTTTTTTTATTAATTTTCCTCGAAAATCTTTTAATTTCTTTTTGAGAAAGAAAACTTTAAAGGCAACTTCACCTAATGAAATAAATTTTTTAGGATTGATGATTTCAATTTGTTTTTTTAAGTAGAGGAGACAAGCCGCAATTTCTTCTTTGTTTGGTTTGCGATTTTTTGGTGGAAAACATTTAATAGGCGAGGTAATAAAAATTTTTTTTCTATTTATTTTGGATATCTTTAATAATTGATTTAAAAATTGACCAGCTCTTCCGACAAATGGTCGGCCAGTTTGATTTTCTAAAGAACCTGGGGCCTGCCCAATTATTATAATCTTAGCATTTACTGGTCCTTCACCTGGGACAGCATTTTTTCTTGTCTCCCATAAAGGACATTTTTTACATTTTCTAATCTCCTGATTTAATTTTTCCAATTTTTCTCTCTTTTTCATAAAACCTTAGTAATCAAAAAGCTTCCACAGCCCCGCCCGCCAAGGAGGCAGCCTCGTCTTCGGCGAGTGCTGAACTCCCGACCCATCAAAGGAAAAGAGTACAAAAATAGCCAATTATTGAAAGCAAAGCAATTGGTGGTAAGGCAGGGATAGGCTTACGAGTTTTTTGTGAAAAGAATATTAAGAAGCTAATCAAAAGACCAACTGTAGCAAAAATAGCAACAATTAAAGAGTCTAAAATTCCTTTAGGAACCAAAGAAGCTACTAAAAGTAAAGGAAAAACAATATCTCCTCCTCCTAAGATTAAAAATCTTCCGCCAGGCTTCACAGTTCCTAATGAAGTTTGAAATTCAGAAATCTTTGGAGGTAGAATTATTCCAGGAATTGCTCCCGCTTTAATCATTTCTTTAGCCATTCTTACCATATGTTTTGTTTTATAAACTGCGACAATGTCATAAATTGAAAAAATTACCAGCAATGTCACCACTGTCAGGGGTTGTAATCTTAACCCAAAAGTACTTCCAATGCCCACCATTCCTGAAATTAAAAGAAAATCATGAATCAAAATATTTGGTTTTTTAAGCCAATAAAAAATTAGGATCAGAATTAAAATTAAGGCGAAATCACCAATCCACCAACCTAAAAAAAAGAAGCTTCCTATAGAAACTATTAAGATAAAAAGAGATTTAAATAAAATTCCTTTTCTTGGTCGAAATTTGACAAATTTAATAATTAAAAAAATTATTAAACCAACAAAAATGAAAGAAAAAATAAATTGCAAAAGAGAGATTGGTGTTAAAGGAATTTTTTGAATCTCTTCTTTCGAAATCTGAATTATCCTTAAAGCATTAATTATTCCCAAACCTAAAGTTAGAGAAAATAAAAAAGCCTCCCAAGCGAGGAGTTTCAAGGGTTGAGCTAAAATAAATTTGTTTCTTATTTCTTCATTTTCTCCCATTTTATATTAACCTGAGTAATTCTTTAACTTTGTCTTTTTTCTCCCAACTAAACCCTGGTTCTTCCCTACCAAAATGGCCGTAGCAGGCAGTTTTTCGATAAATTGGTCTTAAAAGATTTAGTTGTTTAATAATTCCTCCCGGCGATAAACTAAAAACTCTAGGAATAATTTTAACCAGTTTTTCTTCTGAAACTTTTCCAGTACCAAAAGTGTCAATTCCTATTTCTGAAGGTTCTGTCCCTCCAATCACATAAGATAGTCTAACCTGGCATTTTTCAGCTAAATTTGCTGCCACAATGTTTTTGGCAATATAGCGAGCCATATAGGCGCCGGATCTATCAACTTTTGTTGGGTCTTTGCCGGCGAAACTGCCACCACCAACGGGAACTCCAACTCCATAACTATCTACCACTGTTTTTCTTCCGGTCATACCGGTGTCTGAAACAGGCCCACCAATAACAAAACGGCCAGTATTATTAATATGATATTTTGTTTTTTTATCTAAAAATTGGCTACAAATAGGTTTTATAACTTTTTCAATGATATCCTTTCTAATTTTTCTCAAAGGAACATTTGGATCGTGCTGAGCTGCAATTATTACACTGTCCAATCTTTTTGCAACTCCATTTTGATATTCTAAAGTTACTTGTGATTTTCCATCTGGTCTTAAATAGGACAAAATCTTCTTTCTTCTAACCTTAGCCAATCTCATTACTAATTTATGAGCCAACATTATTGGCAGAGGCATCAATTCAGGAGTCTCTTTGCAGGCATAACCTATCATTGAGCCTTGATCTCCAGCTCCCTGTTTTTTTGTTGCAGTTTTTTTTACTCCCAAAGCAATATCTGGTGATTGTTCATGAATAGTATTTAAAACTGCTACTGTTCTAAAATCAAAACCATATTCAGGTTTTGTATAGCCAATATCTCTGATAACTCCTCTGGCTAAATTATTAATATCTATCCAGGTCTTAGTAGTAATCTCTCCGCCAACAATTACGTAACCCATACTAGCAAAGACTTCACAGGCTACTCTTGCAAATTTATCCTTTTTTAAAATATCATCCAAGACGGCATCAGCAATAGCATCACTAATTTTATCCGGATGCCCAGGACAAACTGATTCTGATGTAAATAAAAATTTTTTCCTCATTTTAAAAACTCTTAATTAATCTTTTTTGAGCTTCTAATTTTTCTTTATAACTTATTTTACTTCTTTTAATTCCTTTCTCCAAGGCCTCAATGGTTTTATCATAAGTTTTCCGGTCAACAGGATAGGGGATGTGGTCTTTTCCCCCGTGGGCAAAGGAATATCTTGCCGGATCTTCATAAGATGGTTTTGCTCCATAAATTATTTCTGAAACCAAGGATAGTGCCCGAATTGTTCTTGGCCCTACGCCTTTTATAGACAATAATTCCTCAAAATTTTCTGGTCGGGCTTCATTTGCCAAAAATATAATTTTTTCTAATCTTTTCAAATCGAATTTTTCTTTTAAGACTGGGTGCCAACGAAAGTCTCTGTTATAAAGCTCCATCAAAGTGAAATTTCCCAATCTTTGTTTTTTAATTAAAGCACTGTCTGATTTATTTAAAATCATCCGAAAATCTTTCAAAAAAGTTTTTGGTTCCTCTTTTACTAAACTAGCGCTAATTTCCCTATTCTCGCTACTTTCTTTGGCAGTTAAATTTAACGGTTTAACTCTAATGTCAGAAATTATTCCTGAATGTGGTTCTTCAACAAAATCTTTAACATTTGAAGATAACCAATGATAACGACGAGCTTTCTGGATCTCAGTGGCCATCCCCTGCTGAATGACACACCATTTTCCAGATTTTGTGAAAATTAAATTGTGATGATAAATTTGAAAATCGTCTTGTAAACAAGAACTATCTACCTTTGCCGATATTTTTGAAGCATAAACAAATTTATCAATTTTTTCTATCGGCCAGCCCAGAGATTCTCCCCAATTTTGAATTTGTTCTGGGGTTTTTCTAGAAGTCCTGCCTTTTCCACCGCAAACAAAAAGACCGAGGTCAAATTCTAATCCCCGAAGTCCAGCTTTTAGAGCCCCCATTACTGTAGTAGTTAAACCGCTCGAATTCCAATCAAATGAAAGTACGCAGCCAAAACTTTGGAACCAAATTGGATTGGACATTCTTCTTAAAAACTCCTCTACTCCAAATTCCTCTACAATCGCTATAGTTATTCCTCGAGCTAACCTTTTCATTCTTTCAAACAACCAATATGGGCATTTTCCATAATCGAGCGGAATCGTGGCAATTCCAGTCCTCATAATCTCAAATTATAACAAAAATTGAATTTTATTTTTTAAAACGACTAATTCTAATTAACCCGGAACAAGGAATAATTTCAATTCCTCTCTTTTCTAATTCGTCTAAGAATAAATTTACTCCCAAAGAATCAGAACTCATATGCCCGGCGATGACGACATTGATATGGGCGGCTTCTGCTTCTTTTTTGTGTTCTTCAGAAATATGCATACCAACGATTGTTCCAATTCCAGCTATGGCCATTTTCTCATAAAGCTTTGAAGAACCTTCAGTTCCGCCAGTTATTTCAGTTAGAGCAATTTTCCCACACCTTCTTTCTTTATCTCCAACAAAGATTTTTGGTCCCGCTCCAAATTTCATAGCCTTTTTGTATTCTGGAATTTTCTTTAAAAGCGATACTAAATCCCCAATTCTCATTAGGCTATCTTCTTTTTCAACTTTTTCTTTTAAAAATTTTGCCGATAAATTATCACAGACCGTATGCAAACACATTAAATTAAATCCTAAAATCTTGACCACATCAACTGTTCTTTGATGATTAACTTTATTTAATCCCCTAGCTACTTCGGAAATTTTTTCTTTCATTAAGCCTTCAGCAATATTTATTGGTACTCCATACAAGTTTAAAACATCGCATTGTAATTCCATTACATCAGATAAAGTTGCTAAGGCTTTACCCAAAGGATGATGAGAAATAATTAAATCAACATTACCAATTTCTTTTGCTAATAGAATTTCAGCGGGCTCAACGTCAATTCCGACTAAAATTCTTTTTATTTCTTTATCTTGGCTAATATGTAAAATTCTGGAATCTAAATAGGGATTTTCCAAAGCCTCACTATCGAATTCTTCTTTTTCATTTCCTGATAGTTTCTCAAATTTTTTCTGTCTTCTTTTTAAAACCCGTTCTACCCCCTCAATTCCCCGGAAGTCACTTTCCTTTCCCATTTTTATTGCTAAATTATAGATTTCTTTTATTTTCATTTTTTTTATTTTTAATTTTTGAAAATTTTTTATAGAGTTCCGAAATTAATCTTTCTTGTTCCGTCAAATCCAAAACCTCCCGGCGAATCCTGGCTTTTTCCTTTCGAATAAATTTTCTGATTGACTGTGGCAATTTCTTCTTTGACATTGGAAATTAAAAATTTTGATTTTTCAAAAAACTTAGATTGAAATTTATAATTTCCCATTTAAGTTTTAATCTTTGAATTATTTTTATTCGCCCTTAATTACTGCCAAGGGCACAAGCCTTGCCACTTTTTTTGATAAACCAGCCCGATGGACGACATCAACTACTTGTTCCACATCTTTATAAGCCATTGGCGCTTCTTCAGCAATTCCTCTCATTGACCAGCATTTCACAATGATTCCTTTTGATTCTAACTCTCTCACTACTTCTTGTCCAGAAATTCTTCTGACCGCTGCGTGCCGTGACATTGTTCTACCGGCACCGTGGCAAGTACTAAAGAAAGCATTTTCTCCTTCCTTTTGACCAACTAAAATATAAGAAGCAGTTCCCATTGAGCCTGGGATCAAAACTGGCTGACCAACTTCTCGATATTTTTCTGGGATTTCAGGATGCCCCGGTGGAAAGGCCCGAGTGGCTCCTTTTCGATGAATAACTAACTTCATTTTTTTTCCATTAACCTCATGCTCTTCGATTTTAGCAATATTATGAGCAACATCATAAAGTAATTGAAGCTCTTCTTTTTCTCCTAATATCTTTTTCCAAGCTTTTCTTACATAGTGAGCAATCATATGGCGGTTTGACCAGGCATAATTACAAACGGCAGACATTGCTTTAAAGAATCTTTGCCCTTCTGGAGAATTAAATGGAACGCAAGCTAATTCTCTATCTGGAAGTTTGATGCCATATTTTGGCATAGCCTGCATCACTACTCTTAAATAATCAGTACAATTTTGATGCCCAAGCCCCCTAGAACCGGTATGTATCATCACTACTACCTGGTTCTTGAATAATCCGAAAGCTTCTGCTACCTCTGCGTCAAAAATTTCCTCAACCCTATCAAGTTGGCAAAAATGATTGCCACTTCCGAGAGTGCCAACTTGATTCCTTCCTCTGTTTTTAGCTTTTTCAGAAACGCAAAAGGCATCAGCTAATTCCATTTTTCCTGTGTGTTCACAATTTTCAATATCCTCTTTTTCTCCATATCCCTGTTTTACAAGATAGGGAACCCCTCCCTCTAAAATTTTGTTAATTTGCTCAATGCTTAACTTTATTTTTCTCCCCCTTCCCAAACCAGAGGGAACTTCTTTTTGAATTTCAGTAGCTAATTTATCCAAGTGAGGCTTGACCTCTTTTTCAGAATGTTCAGACTTCAGCAATCTAACCCCACAATTTTCGTCATAACCGACAAAGCCAGGAGAAATAACTCCACCTGGTAATTTCATTGCCCCTACTCCGCCAATGGGGGCACCGTAGCCCTCATGCATATCTGGCATACCCAAAACATACTTTACAACCCCAAGAAGCGTTGAGGTGTTTATTACTTGAGGAATTGACCTATCTCGGAAAATATCTTTCAACATCTTTTCTGAAACATAAATTCTGGCAGGAACTCGCATATCCGGCCGGAAATTTTTTGGAATTTCCCATAAATAATCTGTAATCTTTTTGAAATTTTGTTTTGTAATCATATATATAATTTTAGCTTAAATTTATCTATTTGTAAATAAAAAGGCGTCTTTTTGACGCCAAATGGAGTTCTTTTAGAAAGAAGGAGGGAATTTTATGCTATTTTTGGGTGTCTTTCTTGTAAGTCTTTCTCTGTCTTTTTTTTCATTACGGCCAAGTGGCTGATTATAGCATCTAATACTATCATTGCAAAATCTTCAAAGGCAGTGCCTAAAGGAAATATTGGTAGCCCTCTCATTCTTCTTTCTTTGTAGCTTGAAGATAAACTTTCTTCTTTCGATCTCCCAGGAATAATTAATTTGATGTCTGCAAGCTTTGCTAAAGTTGAGTCAGTTTGAGAAGTGATTGCTATCACTTTCGCTCCAATTTCCCGAGCTATTCTTGTTTGTTCAATTTCGTGTTCTCCGCCCCCTGAAACGACAACGAATAAATCACCTTTTTTAACAGGTGGGGCAGTGGTTTCTCTTAAAACCCGGGAGTCGTAACCTAAGTGAGCCAGTCTCATTCCAAAGGCACCAGCATCAAACCCAGACCTTCCTAAGCCTGTGAGAAAAATTGTTTGCTTAAAGTTGAGGATTTCTTCCACTACTTTAATTATTTGTTCATCTTTTAATTTTTGAGCGGCCATCCAGTCAATCATTCTTTTTATTTCCTCTTTTACTTCTTTAGCAATTTCTTTTGTCAAAGAACCATCTCCTTTATTTATTTTAAAATTTCAACCTCTTAGATGTCAAATAACACCGTTGCTTCCCAAGTCCCGTCTTTTTTTTGAAGAACGTCTAATTCATGATAAGTCACTGCCTTAATATCTTCACCAAATCTTTTTACTTTTTGACCGATTAATTCTCCTTTAATTTCTCTATCGGTGAATTTAATAAATTTGGCATTAAAATAGATTTCTTTATTCACCTGACTTAAATAAAGGGCCTCGCTCAAAAAATCAACTAAAAGAGCAGCTAAATCAAGGGATTTTATTTTAATTTCTCTCTTTGTTTTTTTTGCTAATTTTTCAGCCTTTTGAGAATCTGCCATCCCAAAAAGCATATTCAAAAAAAGCTCCGGCTTTTCTTTACCGAAAGCCCTGATTTTTAAATCAGCCTTATGCTCTAAAATCTCATATTTTTTCATTAAAAATCTATTATTTTAAGATTTTTAAATTCTTCCCTGACTATCCGTCTATCATCCCAGGGAATCTTCCTGCCGCCGGCTACGCATATCCAGGGTTCACATCCTTTGCCAGTAATAATAACAGCATCTCCTGATTTAGCAATTTTTAAGGCTTCTCTAATTGCTTTTTTTCTGTCTAAAATTTTTTTTGCCTTACCTTTTGTTCCATGATCTATCTGCTCAATTATTTCTATCGGATCTTCATCATAGGGATCTTCATTGGTCACAATAACTTGATTGCAATATTTGGAAGCTAATTTTCCAAGGATAGGCCTTTTCCACTTATCTCTTCCTCCACCACAAGACCCTAAAACACAGATTAAATTTTTTGGCCTAAATTCTTGAGAAATTATTCGATAGACTTTTTCTAAAGCATTTGGGGTGAAAGCATAATCAACAAAAACTTTAAAGGGATTTTTAATTACTATTTCCATCCTGCCCGGGATTTTTTTAACTTTTTCTAAAGCCAATTTACAGGTTTCAAAATCAACCCCCTGTGATAACCCAATACAAATTGCTGCCAGAGCATTATAAATATTGAATTTAGCAAGTAAATTTAATTCAAATTCAATGTTGTCAAGAGAGAATTTTAACCCATCTGAAGAGATTTTATAATTTTTGACATTTAAAATGTTTATTCTTTTATTCGCCTGAGATTTAGACCCAATCGAATAGCCATATTTTTTGTTAGCTAAAAATCGCAAAAAATATTGAGCATTTTCATCATCTAAATTGACAATATGAATTTTTTTGGCTGCCTGAAACAGCTTCCCTTTTGCCTCTCTATATTTTTCAAATGAACCGTGAGCTTCAATATGTTCAGGGGTTAAATTAGTAAACACGGCTACATCAAAATCAATAAATCTATGACGGTGTTGCAAAATTCCCTCAGATGTTACCTCCAAAACACAAAATTGGCAGCCCGAATCTAAGGCCTGTCTTAAAAACTTTTGTAATTTAAAACGACCAGGCATAGTCATTTTTAAAGTATTTAGCCACTCTTTTCCCCAAATTTTGAAAGAAATTGAAGACAGAGAGGCAACCTTGAAACCTTCCTCTTCTAGGATTTTGGTTGTTAAATTAACTACCGTAGATTTTCCATTAGTTCCGGTTACTCCAATTACAACCATTTTTTTTGCCGTCCCGTTGGGCGAGGTTCGCTTTTGGCGGGAAGGGAAACCATAAAAAAAAGCGCCTAGCATCGCTAACAAAAAATGGTAATAATTAATCAAAAATTCAGGAATGATTTTTTTGATTAAATCTTTCATCTTTCAATTTCAATTATCTCCGGCCCAAGATCTTCAAGGCTTTTTTGATTTTTTGTTCGGTATCCTGAATATCTTTTGGAATTCTAGAAATTACCTCTTTTACTCTCTGACGAGGAAAACCTAGGTTTACTAAAGCCTCTTCAACTTCATCGGTTTTTTTAATTCTTTTCTTTGAAATTTCTTTTATTTTCCCAGAAAGTTCCAAAATTATTGATCGGGCTTTTTTCTTTCCGATTAGGGAGATTTCTTCAAATATTTTTTCGTCTTGAGCTAAAATTTTTTCCTTTAATTTTTCCAAGGGGCCAAGAGAGGAAATCTCCAAAGCGGCTTTTGGCCCTATCCCAGGAATACTCAAAAGCATCTCAAAAAACTTTAGTTCTCCTAGGTTTGGGAATCCACACAAATCTAAAGCGTTCTGTCTAAGAATGAGGTGACAAAAAACCTTGAGGGATTCTTTGTTTTGTGGTATTTTTGAAAGAGTCTTTTGAGATAAAAAAACCTTATAACCAACACCTCTTACATCTAAAATTATAAATTTTTCTCCTTTAAATATAACTTTTCCTTGAAGACAAGAGATCATATTTATTAATTATATCATGCGGTCTCCAAAATTGCGAAGCAATTTTGGAGTATAATTTATGAAGTTTAAACTCTACTCAAAATTTAAACCAACTGGTGATCAACCTCAGGCAATTGAGGGGTTAGTTAAGAATTTAAAAGTTGGAATTAAAAATCAAGTTTTATTAGGGGTAACGGGGTCGGGAAAAACATTTACTTTAGCTAATGTAATTGAAAGTGTCCAGAAACCAACCCTGGTGATATCCCATAATAAGGTTTTGGCTGCCCAACTTTATCAAGAATTTAAAGAATTTTTTCCAAAAAATGCTGTTCATTACTTTGTCTCTTATTATGACTACTATCAACCAGAGGCTTACCTTCCTCAAACCGACACCTATATTGAAAAGGATGCCAAAATTAATAAAGAGATTGATAGATTAAGGCATGCCGCCACTCAAGATCTCCTGACAAGGCCTGATATTGTTATTATTGCCTCGGTTTCTTGCATTTACAACATTGGTTCGCCAGAAACCTATCAGAAAGTTTCTCTTGAAATTAAACCAGGAAAAAAAATTAGAAGAAAAGTTTTTCTTTCTTATTTAACTGATTTACAATATCAAAGAAATGATATCGATTTTCGGCCAGGGACTTTTCGAGTTAGAGGAGAGATTATTGAAATTTATTTAGTTACTGGAAAAGAAATTTTGAGAGTTGAATTTTTTGGCGATGGGATTGAAAAAGTTTCAATCTCTCCAGCTTCATTAACTCCAAACTATAAACTTCTAACCACTAGTTATCGTTTATATCCAGCCCATTTCTGGGTGACTCCTCAAGAGAAATTAAATATTGCTATTGAGAATATAAAATTGGAACTACAAGAAAGATTAAAGGAATTAAAAAAAGAAAAAAAACTAATAGAAGCTCAAAGATTAGAACAGAGAACAAATTATGACTTGGAAATGCTAAGAGAAGCGGGCTTCTGTCATGGAATTGAAAATTATTCAAGACATTTAGAATTTAGAAAACCAGGCCAAGCCCCTTATACTTTAATTGATTATTTTTCCGCCGAGGGGCCCGCGGTAAGCGGGAGGGTGGAGGGGGGGTTGGAGTCCGCCAAGGCTACAACGAACAAATCAAGAAATTTCTTAATTTTTGTTGACGAATCTCATATGACCTTACCTCAACTCCATGCCATGGCTAATCAAGATCGAGTTAGAAAAGAAACTTTGATTGAATATGGATTTAGGCTTCCTTCAGCAATAGATAATAGGCCCCTAACCTTCAAAGAATTTGAAGAAAAAACCGGTCAGATAATCTATATTTCAGCCACTCCAGCCAAAGAGGAAAGGAAGAAGGCTAGTAAAAAATATGTTGTTGAACAATTAATTCGGCCTACTGGCCTTTTGGAACCTTCAGTTGAACTTCGATCGGCAAAAAATCAGGTTGAGGATTTAGTCAAGGAAATTAAGGCAAGGGTAAAGAAAAAACAAAGAGTCCTTGCTCTAACTCTAACCAAGAGGTTGGCTGAAGCCTTGTCTGATTATTTGGCCGAAGAAGGAATTTCCACTCAGTGGTTACATGCTGAAGTTAAAACCTTGGAGAGACCGCAAATCCTCAAAGACTTAAGAAAAGGAAAATATGATGTCTTAGTTGGAATTAATCTCTTAAGGGAAGGGTTGGACTTACCAGAAGTTGCACTGGTCGCAATTTTAGATGCTGATAAAGAAGGATTTTTAAGGTCAGAAACCACTTTGATTCAAACCATGGGAAGGGCAGCTAGGCATATTGAAGGCCATGTTATTTTATACGCAGATAAAATTACAAAATCAATGGCGGCTGCCATAAAAGAGGTAGAGAGAAGAAGAAAAATTCAAAGGAAATATAATAAAAAGCAGGGAATAATCCCCAGGTCAATTATAAAAGAAATTAGGGGTTGGCCGTTTGTTTCAAAAGAAAAAGAAATATCCTCTGAATTTTGGGCAATCAAAGACGTTAAACTCCTTGAAAAAGAGATGAAGGAAGCGGCCAAGAATTTGGATTTTGAAAGAGCGGCTGAAATTAGAGACTTGATTAAAAAATTAAAAAGTAATAAAAATAAATTGTATGCCAATTACTAAATCGGTAAAAAAAGCCTTAAGACAAAGTTTAAAGAAAAGGTCAAGAAATATTCAAAGGAAACAAAAAATAAAAAGCCTCATTAAAGAGGTCAAAAAATTAGTTTCTCAAAAGAAAATAAAAGAGGCAAAAAAACTCCTACCTCAGGTTTATAAATCTTTAGATAAGGCAGCGAAAGTAGGAATGATTAAAAAGAATGCTGTAGCCAGAAAGAAGTCAAGAATTACCCAATTGATTAATAAAACCTCTAAACTTCCATAATTAACAGGTCAAGGGCTGTTTGAGGATCAAGCCTTCCCGTCTTAATTTTTAAATCTACCTGAAAAATTTTTCGGTAGATTTTTTTTAATTCTTCTATTTTAAATTTTCTGGCCAAAAAATAGCTTTTTCTGACAACAAAAGGATGAACCCCTAAACGCTTACTAATTGTTGAGATGTAATTTATCTCAAATTTTTTTTCTAATTGGCAAGATTTTATTAAAATTAAATTCCGAAACTGAAAATTAATCATTGAAAGAAGATATAAAGGGGAATCACCCTTTTTTAAATGTTTATGAATTAAATTTAAAGCCTTTTTTTTATTTCTTGAGGCTAGAGCATCGATAGTTTTAAAAATATCTGTTTCAATCTTTGGTTTAACTAAAAGTTCAACATCTTTTGTCTCAATTTTTTTTCTACCTCTAAAATTTATCAATTTTTTAATCTCATTAGCTAACTGCCAAAGGTTATTGCCAACAAAATTTATTAATCTCTCCAAGGCCAGAGGTTCTATCTTAGTCCCGTAATTTTCGATTTCCTTTTTAATCCATTTTTTTAATTTTTGCCCAGTCAGTAATTTAAATTCCTGGCATTTTCCATATTTTTTTAGAAAATTAAACAGAGGGTTTTTCTTATCAATTCCTTTTTCTTCATAAAATAAAATTATTTCAGCTGAGTTTAAAAAAAGCTTACTTTCTTTGAGAAATCTTTCAGAAAATTTTAAATTTAAAAAAGCATTTTTAAAAATTAGCAGTTTTTTTTCTTTAAACATTGAAACTGATCGAATCTCATCTTTAAATTTTTCATAACTATCTTTTTTGAAATCGAAAATTTTAAAACTAAGTCCACTTTTGTGAATTTTTTTATAGCGCTCAATGATTCCATTTAGTTTTTGACGCGACCGATAGGTATCGAGGCCGTAAAGAAATAAAATCATAGTGAATTTGAGGCTCTTATAACTTCTGACATTTTGGGCAAAAGTGAGCTGATCTGCCAGCTAATTTTACCCTTTTTATTTTTTTACCACAACGAAAGCATTTCTCACCTTCCCGGCGATAAACTTTTCTTTCTTTTTCGTAATATCCTTTTTGACCTGAAATCGTTCTGAAATCAGAAATTGAAGTCCCTTTTAATTCAATAGCTCTTTTCGGAATTTTCCTCATAGCCTTATAGATTTTTTTAAGTTCTATATCATTCAAACTTTTTATTTCCCGAAAAGGATGAATTTTAGCTGTCCATAATATTTCATCAGAATAAATATTGCCTATGCCAACAATAGTTTTTTGATCCATTAGAACCTGTTTAATCTTTCCCTTTTTTCCGCTTAGGGTTTCCTTAAATTTCTCCAAGTTAAAACTTCTCTCTAAGGGTTCAGGCCCTAAATTTTTTAGATTCTCTGAGTTTTTTAATTCTTTAGTATCCCATAATTCAACCTTGGCAAATTTTCTTAGATCAGAAAGGGCTAGCATCTGGCTATTGTCAAAAGTAAATAACAAATGAATGTAGGTATTAATTTTTTCTGAAAGGGGTCCGGGCGGAGGAAGCCATTTCCCGTGTTTAAACTTCCATTTCCCCAAAAGTAAATGACCAGTTAGTTTTTGATGAATTAATAAGCTTTTTCCGTCAGATAAATCAAAAATGATATTTTTACCTCTTCGCCAGGCTTTTTGAATTTTTTTACCTTTAATTTCTCTTTTAAAATCCTTAAAATTTTTAGGTTTTTTAACTTGTTTTTCGAAGTCTGTCCATATGTATTCGATCTTTCGACCGAGTATTTTTTTCTGTAAATCTCTCACCGTAATTTCTACTTCTGGTAATTCTGGCATATACATCAACAAACCCCGCCCTCTAAGCTCAGTGAGCTACATATAGCACAGAGGGCGGGGTTCTTTCTTAAATCTCTAACTATCGTCTCTACTTCGGGAAGCTCAGGCATAATTATGTGGACACCTTTTTAAAAAGGTGTCCCCGCCAAAAAATATAAGGTATCGGAAAACTCGGAATCTTGTAACCCGTAGTTTTTCGACTTTTATTTGAGGGCGTTTTTTATCTTATCAATAATTTCTCCTGGGGTGAAGTGGGCCTTAATTAAATAATCCACTGCCCCCAGTTTTAGCCCTCTTTCGATATCATCTTTTTGACCAAGATTAGAGAGAATAATTACCGGAATTTGGACTAGGGTTGGCTCTTCTTTCATCCGGGAGAGAACCTCAAAACCATCTATTCCTGGTAAGATAAGGTCAAGCAAAATTAGATCTGGTTTCTCGGCTTTAATCTTTTTTATTCCTTCCTCTCCATCAACTGCTTCAAAAGTCTTATAGCCTTCTTTTACGAGTTTTTGAGCAATTAACTCTCTCAAAAACTTATCATCCTCAATAATGAGAATATTTTTTGGCATGGTTTAAATTTAATTTAGTAATCTCTTAATTGCTTCTTTACTTTCCTATTTGTTTAACCACCTTATCAATTACCTCCTGGGGATCAAATTCTGTTTTAATTAACCAGTCTTTTGCACCTAATTCCTGGGCTTTACTCAATTCAACTGGTTGGCCAGAGTTGGAAATAATAATTATTGGAATTTCCTTTAGCTCAGGATCTTTACTCATTTCCTCCATCACTTCAAATCCTCCCATTTTTGGCATAACAATGTCCAGTAAAACAAGATCGGGTTTTACTTCTCTCATTACTTCTAGTCCTTCTTCTCCGTTTTTGGCTACGGAAATATCATAACCTTCCTTGGTTAGTTTTTTTTGGAGGAGATCAATCATAATCTCCTCGTCTTCAATTAGTAGAATTTTTTTTGGCATATTGGAGTTTCTTTAATTATATTTTACCTTTTTTTAAAAAATTTGTTAAGTAATTTTAATTACCCGCAATTGGCAAGAGGCTAGATTTTCATCCCAAATGCTTTATATATTAAGATTGCTCCTATTGTATATCCTATTCTGGCGAAAATTGGAGAAATAAATACACATAAAAGGGCTGGAAGAAATAAAAGTAAAATACCCAATCCATAAAGTAATCCTTTTATTTTCCCCTTTTTCTCCTTTTCTCTTATTGAATTATACAAAAATATGAAAAAAATTAAAATAGAGAATCCTATAATTAGGCTGAAAAAAGCTATATTTACTGCATTTGATTGCCAGGGATGACTAATCACTTTATAGGGAACTGGTTCAAGAGGAGCCTCTTCTATAATACTCATGGTTGGGAAAAAGGCAATGGCTATTATCATAAAAACTATACCTCCTATAATTATTGGAAAGATAATTTTGATAAAGAATCTTGGAACAAATTCTTGAAATACAAACCAAAATATCAGAAGGATTCCTATGGCTTGGACTGTCCCGCCAATTTGATATAAAACATATTGAATTTTATATAATTCGAATTGAATAAAAACATCTCTGATTGCATAGGAAAAAATTGAAAAGGCTATAGAGAGTAAACCCCAGGCCAATAATTTACCAGGAGAATAGTTTATTGTTTTACTTTTTTGAAGAATCCTCTTCCCTCCCCAAAGAAGACAAATAATTGAAGTAAGCATTACTAATTGAATAAACATATTTTTAAGTGAGATTAAAATTTAATTTCAATTTTTATTTTTAAAGTTCTTCTAAGAATTTTTTAAATTTTTCTTTAACCGGTAATGTAAAATAGAAAGTTGTTCCTTTATTCTCTTTAGATTCAAACCAAATTTTTCCCCCATGAGCTTCAATAATGTTTTTGGTGGTAAATAAACCGAGGCCAGTGCCTTCAGTCTCCATCCTCATTACATTAGCTGCTCGAAAAAACTTAGTAAATACTCTTTCTTGCTGATCTTCGGGGATTCCTACCCCGGTATCCTCTATTGAGAATTCTATTTCTTTTTTAGCATATTTTAAAGAAACTGTCACCTGGCCACCGGGGAAAGTATATCTTATGGCATTGTCAAGAAGGTTCTCAATTACTACTTTCATTTTCTCCGTATCTATCAGAATTTTCGGTAATTTTTTTTCTAGTTTCTTGAATTCAAATTTAATATTTTTTCTCTCAATTTCTTCGTTAAAAGAGTTTATTACGGATCGAACAATCTCTTCAATATTAGCAAATATTGGTCGATAAATATATCTCCCTTCTTCTATCCTGGCTACGTTTAAAAGATCATTAATTAAATTAATCATTCTCTCATTAGATCGGTAAGTCTTTTTTAAGAAATCTCGTTGCTCTTTTGTTATTTCTCCTAAATCTCCATCTAATAACATACGTAGCGTCCATTTAATTGCCGAGAGGGGGGTTCTTAATTGATGGGCAGAAAGAGAGACAAATTCTGTTTTCATTCTCTCAATTAATTTCTCTCTGGTAATATCGTGTAAGATAACTAAAGTTCCTAATTTTTCTTTTTCTCTTATAAAAGGGGTGGTGGTTATTTCTAAAACTAAATTTTTTCCTAAGGAAAGTTCTTTTCTAAAAATCTTCTTAATTTCTTCACCAAAAAGATTTATTAAGGACTTAAAGGGAGAAAATTTAGCAATTTTGGAAATAGACTTACCGACTATTTTTTTAGCCTTAATCTCAAAAAAGTCTTCAGCCTGAGGATTAATTAGCAAAAGATTATTTTCTTTATCAAAAACCAAAAGACCGTCAGCAAAATTAGTAATAATTGCCAAGGTTTTATTTTTTTCTTCCTCAACTCTTTCTCTCTCTTTTTCAGTATCTTCAAGCATATTTAAAAGAGCAGTCTGGGCATTTTTAAGTTCCCCTTCCTTTTTTTTAATATCAATTAAATCAAAAAAGCCAATAAAATAGCCGATAATTTCTCCTTCCTCACTTTTTCTCAATACAGTAGAAGCGCTTACTGGAACCTTTCTCTTCTCTTTTGTGAAGATATTAATTTCTTTTCCCTTAACAAAACCTTTTTCTATGGTGTCTTTAGATAATATTTCAATCTCTTCTTTGATAAAAAGGTTTTCTACCGGTTTTCCAATAATCTCCTCTATTTTGTAACCAGAGATTCTTTCAAGAGCAGGGTTGGCTTCTAAAATTATCCCAATTGAACTAATAAGACAAACTGGTAAGGGTAAAAAAGAAAATAAATCACTGGCATAGCTTTCAAGAGAGGCTAAGTCTTCAAGGAGGATAGAAATTTTATTTTCCTCTTTGTTTTTTTCTTTTATTTCCATTTTATTAAAAATTCATGATATTCATCTCCCCGAAAAAAACATTTAGTTTCTTGGCAAGTTATTTTAGGGCTTTTCACCATTAGCTGAAAGGGCCCAGGGAAATAACCTTCTAGATAGCGACAATAAACAGGGTGGAGATTAAAATTTTTCAACTGGATAATAGCATATTTTTTTTCTTCATTTAGTTCAACCGGAACTAATTCACCAACAGTCCAATGTTTTCTCCAAAGTTTTGAGGTCTGTTTATTAAAAGCTAATTTGAGAGAAAAAACATATTTTATAAAAAACTTAACAATCAAGGAGACCTTAGTGGCAAAAATTCCCATCTCTTTAATTTTTTCATCATTAAAATTAAAAATTTTCTTAATGGCTAAAAGAGAAAGGGCCCTTAACCCCACTGGATAAAAAGCCATGGTCTTAATTTCTTTATATTTTATTGGATAACCTAATTTCTCTAGTTCATCTTCTAATTCTTTTAAACCTTCTTTCCCTTTTTCTTTAAAGATAAATTCTCCATCGGTTTTGAAAACCACCCCCCTTACTTCACCTTTAATTTCCATTAATTTTTTAACAGTTTCTTTTGTAAGTTCCTGATTCATGCAAAAATATTTTAAATAGTTTTATAATTGGCCTTTATTTTTTAATTCTTTTTTAAGTCTCTCAATCTCTTTTTTAAGTTCAATCATTTTTAATTCTCGGCCAACAGCTACTTTTCGAAATTTTTCTAACTCTTCCATTTTTTTTTGGAGTTCTTTAGTTCTTTCACTAACTTGTCGCTTCAATTCCTCTCGGAATTTTTTACTCTCGCGGATATCAACAAAGGCAAGGAAAAACCCAATAATGTTTCCTTTTCTATCTTCCCGGGCACGAGAATAAACAGCCACTGCTACCTTCTCGCTCTTTTTGGTTAATAAATCTGTCTCTCGATTACTTAAGCCCCTTTTTTTGAGGGTCTGATCTATAATCTCTGAAGCTTCTTTTTCGGCCAAAACAGAACTAAGGTGTTTTCCAGATATTTCTGAGATTGTCCACAAAGAAAAATCTTCAAAAGCCCGATTAACATCTAAAATAAAGCCTTTGGAACTGAGATAGCTAAGAGCTAAAGGTAAAAATTGCCAGAGGCTTTTAGTATAGTCGGTTAAACCTTCTAAATGTTGTGACAAAATTTCTAATTCACTCTTTCTAATTTTTTTTCCCATGAATTAATTTAAATTTCTTTTCTATTTTTCCCAGGTAACTTTGAATAGATGGCCTTCCCCTTTTCCTTTTAGACAACATTTTACCTCTCGGCATTTCGGTTCTTTAACTATATAAGAGACGATCTGTTGAATAACTCCTTCCATATATCGGCAGTAAACTTGATGACCAGGGAAATCCTTAAGAATTAAAAGGACGCATCTTTCTTTTTCATTTAAGTCAATACCCTCCATTTTCCCAACTGTATAATACATATTCCAATAATTAGATATCTCTTGAAAACACTTTCTCATCGTAACAAAGTATTTCATCATTATTTTGGTAATTAAAGAAATCTTTTGAGCATTAGCACCCATTCGACGAATCGTCTCATCGTCCCATTCAAACAGTTCTTTAGCTACTAGAACTGAAAGTAAGTAATATCCTACGGGATACCATTTAAAATTTTTAAGCTCCCGATATTTTAGAGGATAGCCCAATTCAGCCATTGCCTTCTCAACTTTTTTTACTCCCTCTTCTCCTTTTTCTTTTAAAATAAAATCAAGATCCTCGATGAGGCCAGTACCAATGAGCTTGCCAGGAAGAGATATTAATCTTTTAATTTCTTTTTTAGAGATTTTTTTTCTAGTTTTAGAAGTTTTTTTCATATTTTAACTTTTTTATTTCCATTTTAATAAATACTTATGGTGTCTATCTCCCCGAAAATAGCATTTAATTTCTTCACAGGTTATTTGAGGGCTTTTTACTATCAATTGTAAAATTCCAGAAAAGTAGCCCCTTAAATAATAACAATAAAGATGATGAAGATTAAAGTTTTCTACTTTTAAAATCGCATATTTCTTTTCTTCATCTAGTTCGAGTGGAATGAGGTCACCGGTAGTCCAGTGCTCTTTCCAGATTTTTGGAGCCTCTTTGAAAAAAACTCTTTGAACAGAAAGAAAGTACCTTATAAAAAGCTTAACAATTAAGGATTTCTTTGTGGCAAAGAATCCCATTTCTTTAATTTTCTCATCATCAAAATTAAAAATTTTCTTAATGGCTAAAAGAGAAAGGGCCCTTAATCCCACTGGATAAAAGGCCATTGTCTCAATTTCTTTGTATTTAATTGGATAACCCAATTTTTCTAGTTCATCTTCTAATTTTTTAAGACCTTCTTTTCCTTTCTCTTTTAAAATATAGTCTCCATCGGTTTTGAAAACTACCCCCCTTACTTCACCTTTAATTTCCATTAATTTTTTGATGGTTTCTTTTGTGATTTCTTGGTTCATATAAAAATGTTTTAAATAGTTTCTACGATCGACTTTTATTTTCCCCTAATTCTTTTTTTAATCTCTCTATTTCTTTTTTTAGTTCAATCATTTTTAATTCCCGACCAACAGCTAATCTTTGGAATCTTTCTAATTCTCCTATTTTTTCTTGAAGTTCTTTTGTTCTTTGTTTAACCTGTG
>JAHCRE010000020.1 GCA_020148145.1 Patescibacteria group bacterium
ATTGGCGGAATAATATATATGATTATTTTTGCCGTGTCTACGATGTATATAGCGGCACGACTATTTAATACAGATAAAGTATTAACAGCGAGATTCTCATTAAAAAGACTAAAAAGAAAGTAAGAAAGAAACAATTTCAGCAATCAATAAATTCAAAAAACACCCAAATCAATGGGTGTTTTTAAATGCAACTTGGTCTAGTGGACGCGTTCAGAACTGTGGATTGGAGGAAAATAAGGGAAGAATTGGAGATTTTCAGGATTAGGGTGCCTGTGGTTGAACGATGTTAGAACCTGTTTGGTAGAATTAATTACTCTGAAATACTGAAAGTAGAAAGCATTGCATCGTAAACCTCTACTTCGTAAATCTTATCTGCTTCAGGACAACAAAAGCCTCCAGTGGTAAAACTAAATACAAAGATTTTTTTATTGTGCCCAACAAAGGCATTACTTCCGAATCTGCCCATACCCCCAAATCGAAAATCGACAATGATTCCTTCTTTTCCACCTATTAATTTTTTTTCTCTTCTTTCTATTTCAACTCCTTCCACCTCTTTATCTACAAATTCAGAAAGAGTTAACCCTTCTGAATCTTCTATACTTAGAGAAGTTCGACTTACCATGAAGCCTTCGGTGCTTTCATGTATATCACACCACCGTTCACATCCCGAAGGAATTGGCGGATATTTAAATTCAAACCCATATTCCTCATTCCTATAAGTTTTCCAGTTGGCAGTTTCGGGAGTTTCAACAAAAGGAATTTCTGATTTTTTCCATCGACAGCAATATAAAATTCCACCGCCAACTATAACAGCTAAAACCACTACAATCAAAATATATTTCCAATTAGTTTTACCTTGAGTTAGAAAAGGCATATTATTTTATTATACCCCACCCGCTCGCAAAACAAAAACCCCGAGAAAAACTCTCGGGGAGGCGGGCGGAAATAAAAAAGAGGGAAGATTTTAACCCCTCTTATGAAGTATGAGTTTTATTCTGCTTTTTTGTTTATTTAAAAGACCTACCTTGTATCGGAATAGACTTCTCCAGATTCATACCACCCAAGCCCTAGAAGATCACCGGCGATCTCAAAGAAGTCTGCCTTTGCACCATGTTCTTCAGGTGGGACTTTGTCAGAAACGAGTAGGCTCTTAGGGAGACCAGATGTTTTTACAGAACTGACGAAAACCTCATGTCCTTTAGCCTTTAATTCTTGAATTAGTCTTTGTCCTGCTTCGGGAAGATTCAGTTTGGGCAGCTCTTCGGGGCTTATCTCTTCCATTCTTTCTGAGTCTAGGTTAAATACCTGAAAAATTTTTGGTATATCTTCCACCTCCTATTTTTACTGCTTGTATGATATATTTTAATTTAAGATTTGTCAAGCGGCGGCGAACAAAACCCCGAGAAAAACTCTCAGGGCGGGCGGAAATAAAAAAGCCAGATTTAGAAAACCTGGCATAGAGGAGCTTAAATAGTATTGTTATTGTGGAATTCGGACCTACATGGTCTTTCTCTGTGCTTTCTCTGACTTCTCTCTCCAAGGATAACAAGAATACTTAAGAATGTCGCACCGAGTATAGCTCCAAGGATAACCCCGATTAGACCGAAAAAAAATCCTATACCATACCCACCAGCTGCACCTATAGCTCCTACTAAGAGACGCAACCTAATTTCTCTCATTTTTAATGTACTACTCCTTTACTTTATTTAAATAAAATTTTTAAAAAAAATCAAACTCCCGAGAAAAACTCTCGGGGCGGGCGGAAATAAAAAAGAGACAAAAAAAATGGGAATTTTGTCTCTATGATATGAATGGAGCTTCTTGTTTATCTCGTTATTCGCTGCTTTGATGACGGTGGTCTCCCAAAAGGTATTCCATTTTCCCGCATAGCATGCATAATTCTCTGTGGACTCTACACCACGGACATCCTAAGGTAAGAACTTGTCTTTTGTAGTCTCTGCTCCCAATCTCCATGGCTGGAAAACCACATTCGTCACATTTCCGAGGAACAGTATCGTGTATGCGATGATGTCCTCCTTTCTGTGTTGTTATCCATAGTCCTTCTTTAATATATTCTATCGTAATTTCCCTACCTCGGGCATCTTTAAATATCTTTTCCAAAGAACTGACCTCCTTATTCAGAAACTATCAAATTTGAGACAATTTGTCAAAGCGGCCCTCAAGGCGGGGCGGCGGAAATAAAAAAGAGACAAAAAATGGGATTTTGTCTCTATGAGAGTTAAAGAACTATAATGCATCAGTAGCGATGCCCAGGTAGGCTTTTGGTAGGAGTATACGACCGATTTGACCAGCGGAGATTCTTGTCTTCTATTTCAGTGACCCTTCCTAATCTTTTGCCACAAAATGGGCAAAATTTAATTTCTCTACTAAAAGGAATGGGTGTACTTTCTACCTTTTCTGGGAAATTTGCTGGACAAACAAATGTTTTTCCCTGTCTAAATGTTCGGTGGTTTCTGTCCTTTTCCAATTCTTTATGCCAAGCTGGAGGAATAGTGACTGCTTTTAACAACCTATTTCACCTCTTTTTCTACCTCTATAAGGTATATTATCAACCTCCCTTAAAAAAATCAAGCCCTGGGAATAGGAGGGGCAAGTCGGGAATTTTAAAAGTATATTCTCTATTGAATTTTATAGATTTTGGTTTTTGAATAGAGTTTTTTCTAATAATTTTAAACCTAGGCGAAATAGAATAAAAACTCCTACTATTGCAAAAATTAAATCAGCTCCCCTGATAATCATAGTAAAAGCCATTCCAGCACTCGTTCCTAATCCTAGAGCACCAAAAGCAAATACTTGAGCCATCTCATGAATTCCAAGAGCAGTGGGAATAGGAATCATCACTGCCAAATAAGAAAAACCAAGAATGGATAATGTTGGTAAAAAGCCAATATTCTTTCCTAAAAAACCAATCAAGACCCAGGTTCTCAAGAGCATAATTATTGCTCTTAAGAAAGAAAGGCCAAAGACCCTCCACATGTGTTTCTCTTTTATCTTAAAAAAACTGAAAATTTCTTTTTCAATTTCTAAAGGTTGATTATTTTGGCTCCCTCTTATGAAAAATCTTACCATACTTTCTCGTTTAAAACTCTTAAAGTAAAAAAAGATAAGGGCAGCAGTAAAAATTAAAAATACACTGCCAAGGATTACCCCTAATCTTCCCGGAGGAAAGCCAATAGTAAGCAAAAAAAACAAAAAGCCAAAAAAAACAACCACCAAATTGGCAGTCCATTCTAAGACCCGGTCTATAATGACAGAGGCCATTCCTTTTGGCCAGGGAACCTTATTTTTCTCTTTTAAAACATATCCCCGGAGAATCTCGCCTCCCAAAATCATTATTGGAAAAAGATACATAATAGAGAAACTTGCCAAATAAAGCCCGGGAAGATCTTTAAAAGAAATTTTAGCACCTACTCCTTTTAAAATCTCTTTCCATTTCCAGGTTGCTACCAAGATTATTAATAAAGTAAGGCCTAAAATCATTATCCCCTGCCAACCGCTAAAAACTAAAATTACTCTTTTTATTTCCTCCCAGCCGACAAATTTGATAACAAAAACGAAAAGAGATATTCCAATTAAAAGGGGAACTAAAAATAAAAAAATTTTTTTCATTTATGTATATTTTTCGTTTGATGGGTGGCGGGCGGGGCTGTGGGAGCTTTTTTTATTGCCTTATTTAAATCCTCAAGAAATTTCTTCAGGTCAAGCCGGTGGGCTTTGGCTGCTTCTTCAATTGTCTCACCTTGAGCAATCGAACAACCAACACAATGAAGTCCATAGTCTATAAATAAAAAGACAACTCTTGGGTACTTCTTAATAACCTCTCCAATTGTCATTTCTTTGGTGATTTTTGATTTTTTCATAAAAAATTAGAAAGGGGTCGGGAAAACTGGGTGTTTTCTCGTAGCGGAAAGATTAAAACCGATGGGTTTTAAGGAGCGGTGTTAGCGCGCTTGCCTTCGGCAAGCGTCGCGTGCCGCGACCTTTCATGATCTTTCTATTATAGCAAAACCCCGCCCTTAAACAAAAGAGCGGGGCAAAATCAGAAGATTTTGTTAAATAAAAAATTTATGCTTAGTTTCTACTACGGTCTGGGAGTTTCAAATATTTCTATTTTATCCCAAAAAACTACTTTATCTCAAATAAGATTATGCTATCGAATCGAGGCTCCTTCCCATTTTCACCAAAATAATATTCAAAGAAATCTACAGCCATCACTCCTCCTTGTGCTGAAGTTGCATGAAAAAGAGACTGGTTATCAAATAAAAATCCTTCATGTCTCACATCCAACCCAATATTTTCATCTCCTTCTTTAATAAAGGCAACACTAATAGTTTTGGGCAAGCTACTTAGCAACTCCCTGGTAATGTATTTATTAGGAATATGTTTTATAATCACCTCTTTCTCCCAATTAATATCTATTAAGCGCTTGCCATTTGCTTTAACTTTATTTAAAACCACTCTCTTCTCTTTTACTCTGCTTGAGCCGGCAATTTGCTCGGTAATATCTTCAAAATATGGCGAAGCCATATTACGGTCAGTGGTAAAATGAAGCCGATTCTCAAAAGTTATCTCTTTGTCTGGTCGATAGTTTAAAAACTTCATCATTTCTTTAGCCCCTTCTAAATCTTGAGCATGAAGTAAGGCTGCATTGGTTAAAATAAAGACAGTACAGTCTGTTACATCCAATCTAAAGATTGGGTCTTTGTCTTTACCCGACTCTTCGCCCAAACACCCTAATTGATAAGGCGTGCCCAGGCGCAAAATCGCCAAAGCCTTTAATCTTTCGTCTTTATTGGGAAATTGTTTCTGAAGTTCTTTTAGAATTAAATTAATCTCTGGAGGAGATAACTGATATAGTCTCTTTTGGTTATTAACCCATTGCCAATTAGATTCCTCATAATTTTTCTTTTCCTCTTGCCTTGTCTCTTCTTGGGTTATTTCTTCTGGGACTTTGCCTCTTTTTTCTATTTGCTCTGGCTGATATAAGACTATTATTGCTGAAACAATGACAAAAGAAATTATAGTTATTATCAATAAAGATTTTTTCATTCTTAATTTAGAGTATCATAAAAACAAAATCCCCCAAAAATTAGTTAGGGGGTTAATGAGGTTTTTAACTGATTTTTGAACTACAATTTTATTTTAAATAAGTTATTCCGTCAAATTAAAACCTAAACCATTTCTGGAAAAAATCGAAAAGATTTTGAAGCCATTTTCGGGGTTGGAATCCTTCTAAAGACTCCTTTACTTGAACCTTAGTGCTATCTTCAGCAAAAATTTCATCTTCTCCCAACTCTCCGGAACCTAATACTGTTATAATATAACCGCCTATTTCTTCTCCTCTTACTGGCCAGGAAGTCTTTTTTTCTCTTTTGCCCGGAATTACTCCTATCTTTTTGATCGGATCTTTTCTAAGAAGAGTTAATCCCGAGGGAAGAAAAATTTCACCTTTTGCGTTTTCAATTTTTTCTTCTCCTTGGTTAATTATCTTAGCTGTTACTTTAAAAACTTTATTTACTTCCACCTCCGATGGGCAAGAAATATCAACAGACAAAGGATTAATAGTAACCCAAGCTCTAATCATATTCCAAAAAGAGGCCTGGGCAAAATAAGTTTCTTTCTTATCTATTATTCCAGAGAAAAAAATAGCAGTAAAAATAAAAACTGCTAAAAGAAAAGTAGAAATTTTTTTAAAATAATTTGGCATTACTTTTTTCTAATTGCGATTTTAAAAGCAAAGTGTTTCCTAAATATGACAATAATTACAGCTGTTATCACTATCGCTAAAACCACATAAGTCCAGGGGGCATACATTGTAAAGAAAGAAGATACTCTCCAAATTATTGCCTGCCAGATGTTAGCTGGAACTACTGTAAAATAAGTTTTAGTTGCAGCTGCCACCCCAATAGTGGTGCCCGGTCCTGCTTTGATAATTGGATGAGCCTCCAAATAGGCAAAGTAATCTCCAGGCTTTGTTTTAACCGGTAAAGTCAACTTTATTGCCACGCTCTGAGATTGGCCAGGTTCCAAATAAAATGAAGAAGGAACAAAACTAAACCATTCCTGAGCTGGTCTTAATTGAGGTTGATCTTGATGATAGGTAACTTCTAATTCATATTCTCCTGGTTCATCTCCAGTGTTAATTACTCCAATACTGGGGAAATTATAAATTCCGCCTGGTTTTAAAGGCTCATCAACCTTTATTTTCCCAAGATTTACTCCAACGCCAACGCCAGCTAAAGCAGCTGAAGTAATAAGGGATATTGTTATTAATGCAATTATTATTAATGATAAAGTTATTTTTTTCATGTTTTTGTGTTTTTAAATTAAGGCGCCGTAGCCACAATAGTTACTGTTGAACCATATTCATTAGAAGAAGCAGTAGAGGTTGGCATGGTTAATTGTAAATAAAGATTTCGAGTCTCTGTCTGGGGAACATTACTGTCTAAGGGATAAAGAGTATTAGCTATCTCAAAAATATTCCAGACACTCCCATCTTTAGAATACTTCCAAACTACCTGATTGTCACCATTGGTTGTTCCAAAAGACCAGCAATTTCCATTATCACAAAAAACAGTACTTTTAATATCTAAATCAACCGGTCCAGCATCAACTCTCACAGTTTGAACATCATTTGTTCCAGAAGGAGTGGTATCGATGGTGGAATCCAAAGGAACAATTTCAAAAGGTGTAGTTCCGTCGGTAGTTAAACTAATACTGACCACCGCTGTACCGGCTGATTGATCAAAGAAGTAATCACCACTTCCAGCATAAGAATAAACTTTTAATTTATAAGTTCCGGTGCTGCTGGGTTGATAACCAACTGTCTCTTGCCTAGTAATGCTAATTGATTCAGCTAACTTTGTTGTTCCGTCAGTATCGTAAAGGGCGAGATCAAAATCTGGATTTGAACTCGAGACCCAATTAGGCATGATTAAAGTAACAGCAATGGGATAGGAGGTATCACTAACATTAATATTATACCAATCGGCATCGCCGGTGCCGGTTAAACTACCTGTTAAATATTGATGCTCAGGGGTAGCGATATTAGTCCCTGAATATCCTCCAGCACTTTTAATTGCTTCGTAGCCATCCAAACGACCAGCCCCATAATCGATATCTGCTCCGGCTGGGCCCCAATCTAAGGCAGTATTTTTAATTTTTGTTTTAATATCGGCTGGAGTAAGAGCCGAATCAGCATGAAGCATCAATCCTGCCAAACCCGCAATAAAAGGAGAAGACATACTGGTTCCACTATATTCAATATATCCGTTAGTGGTGCCGGCCTGAGCTGCCATGATAAAAACACCAGGGGCAGAAATATCTGGCTTTATTCTTTCATCGGCTGTTGGACCTCGTGAAGAAAAACAGATTTGATAAAATCCGTAACCCGGGGCATCTCCACAGCCAAAAGAGCCTGGATTTCCTGGTTCAACATCAGCCATTGCCCCAACTGTAATAGCCTTTTCTGCCGCAGATGGTGAACCAATAGTATATTTTTTTGGTCCCTCATTGCCAGCAGAAATCACAGCTACTATTCCGGCATCAACTGCTTGATTCACTAACAGGGAGGTAGAATCAGTACCATCGGAAGACCCGGGTATACCAATGCTCATATTCATTACATTGATGCCGTAAGTATCTTTATTATAAATCACCCATTGGATTCCGGCATCAACATCGGAAGTACTACCCACGCAATCTCTTCCTCTTCTTTTAAGAACTTTTACTCCCACGAGAGCTGCACCAGGAACCACACCCTTATAGGCTGAGTTACCTTCCCCTTCGCCAGTAGCAATGGAAGAAACATGAGTTCCGTGTCCTCCACATCCCTGAACCTGGTCATAGGGTTCGGGTTCTCCGGTAGCGAAATCTTGCCAGCCAATTATTTTTCCTCCGTCTAAATCAACATGATTAGGATCAATACCGCTATCAATTACTGCCACTACAATATCGTCTTTAGAATAACTAGAAGAATCATCCATATTGCCATCTAATCCAAAATCATCTCTGGCTTTTTTTGTTCCAAACCAATAATTAGCTTTGTCTAAAAAGGGGATAACTTCGGCGTCATGTTCAACTTGCTTCACGAAAGGCAAATGAGAAAGGGCAATGATTTGTCCTTTATTCAGGGTGGTGGCAATGCCTGAAATGCTTTTGTATTGATATTTTATGGAGAAACCACCGATTTTTTCTTTAACTTTTTCAAATAAAGGATTAGAAAGAGTTTCTTCAAAAAGAACAATGGTATTAAAAACAGCCTCATCGGGCTGACCTTTTAAAAGTTCTTCTAAATTATCAAAAATCTTATTTTTATCTTTATCTATTATTTTTGGCAGTTCTTTTTTTTCTGCCACAAGCGGTTTTGCTTCTTGAGCTGAGCTTTGAAAAATTTGACTAAGCAAACCAAAAACCACGCTAACAATTAAAACCAATATTAAGATTTTGCTGATCTTAAGCATATTCAAGATTAATCAACCTCGGGTGTTGAATACTTCTTCTTAAATTATAACAAAAACTTGGCACTTTTACCCCACCCGCCTGCGGCGGGCGGGGTAGTTTGCGCTAAATAAAATAGAGTTGACCCCTATTTTTAAGAATGCTTGGGTGATTAGTACGCGGTTGCTAGAACCGTAACGGTAATCGTTTTCAGCACATTGTCAGAAACTGAAGTCGGAGTGCCAATTCTCAAATCGAGATCCTGAGTACCATTGACTGCTACATTGGTCGTAAGAGATGTATAGGTAGTATTGTCTACATTAAATGTAGCCCAAGTCGAGCCGTCAGGAGCAAATTCGTGAGTAAACTCGTCTATCGATCCTGTTGCCACTACTAGATTCCAAGGCGTACCGCCAACTGCATCAGAGCTCTTAACTCCAAGATCGACCGCAACATTGCTGTTGTTAGTCACAACTTGAGTATCATCTAAACCTGATGGTGTCGTGTCTTCACTATCATTAATAGGCAATATTCCATAATCAACCGCGCCATCAAGAAGCGATATCGTAATTAACTCCGCGGTCACCGTAGCAGTAACAGTTTCTGTTCCATCTGCTAACACTCCAACTCCCACGACCATACCAACCAATCCTAAAATACAAATAGTTGCGATAAATTGTTTTGTCATTTTTTACTTTTTAATTAATTGTTAATTATTTCTTCGACCTTTAACTCGTTATTTGACGGGATTTATTTTTACTTGTCACTTGTCGCTTGTCACTTGTTGCTTGTTGCTTGTTGCTCACTTCAGCCAAGGTCTATCTAAATGTCTCTCTAAAATATATTGGTATTTATCAATGCTTTCGCCGGTCATTTCATTAAAAAGCGGGGTCCCTCCAATATAAACTGTGTCCTTAGGATCCCCGTATTGATTTAAATTATTTTCTAAAATCCAGGCTTCAATTTGCTGTTTTTCTTCAAGAGAAATTTCACCCTCCCCTTGTTCTTTTCTTTCCTTCAAAACAACAAATCCTATTATCGCAATCAAGACTACTAAACTTAAAGCGATTATTACCTTCTTCGTCATCCCTTATTATAGTACATACTCTTAAAACTTTGTCAAATCCCCTACATTGTTCTGTCCTAACCCCTTCTGTATTCTGTCCTAACTCCTTCGGCCGGAATTTTAACATCGATAACCTTCCCTCCTACTTTTTCTATCGCCTTTTTTACATTAGGCCAATTTTCTTTAGGAGCTATAGCAAACATACAATCTCCACCACCAGCCCCTGATAATTTAGCCCCATAAGCCCCGGAATTTAAAGAAGCTGTTATTAAATTTTCTAACTCCTCAGAACTTATTCCTAATTCTCTCAATAAATTTTGGTTTAAGTTCATTAATTCTCCCACCTTTTTCCAATTTTGTTTTTCTATTTCAATCCTTGCTAAATTAACTATTTTTCCAATCTCATCAAAAATTTTGTTGATTCTTTCAGGTTTCTCTAATAATTTTTTATAAACCATTTTTACCAAAGTAGAGGTATCTACTTTAATCCCTGTATAACCAATGATTATTGGGAGTTCTTTGATTTTAATTTGTTCAATAATTTTTCCGGCCGTAACAAAAAATAGAACCCCTCCTTGTATTGCAGCTGCCACATCGAATCCTGAGCCTACTTTCTGAATATCCAAAACTGTCTTGTAAGATAAATCAAATAATTCTTTATCATCCATTTTGATTTCAAACAATTTGGCCAATCCCTTTATTGTCGAAACTGTAACAGCTGAAGAACTACCTAAACCAAATTTACTTGAAAATTCACTCTTAGTCTCAATCTCTAAACCGCTTTTTATTTTGTATTTCTCAAAAAAATTTAAAATTGCAGTTAAAACAAACTTAATTTTTTTAGGATGAGACTTTGCTAAATCATCTATCGAGATAATATAATCTCTAAAATTTATATCCGGCGCATTCAAAATAATTTTATTATCATCCCTTTTTTCCAATGAAACACTTATCCTGTGATCTACCGAAGTAACAATGCAAGGCCTGTTATGGACAACAGCATGCTCACCAAATAGCATCAATTTTCCTGGGGCAGAAACTTTAATCATACTTAAAACAAATGTTCATTTGTTATTTTGGCATCTCCTCCTGGTTTATTATGAATAACTTGAATAACACTTGGCATTTGCTTTAATTTGTTTTCAATTTTTAAAGCATATTCAGGCAGGGTAATCAAATGGACATTTGGCCCAGCATCAACAGTACAATAAACCTGAATACCTTTTTTTCTCCAGAAACTTACCTCTTGAATTATTCTAAAGGTATCGGGTGACCAATATAATAAAGGCGGCCTGGTGGTCGTCATTATTGTATGAAGTAAAAAGTTTTCAAATTCAATTATTTCCCCTATTTTCTCAAAGTTCTTTTCAGTCAGGCCTTCTTTTATCTGTTTTATATTTGGTGTAGCGATTTTGACAAAGTCATCATAAAGCGGGCAGGTTTTCAGGCTAGCGGCCATTCCAACTCGGGAAGAAACCTTTTTCTCTTCTGATTTAACAATGGCGATAATGTCCCTTATATCCCAGTAATTCTCATCATAGAGTTGGTAAGCAAAGGATTCTTCGCTTTTTTCACCAGCAATCCACTCAACAAAACCTCCTTTTATTGACCTACAAGATGAACCACTTCCCTGTCTGGAAAAAACTGAAAGTTCCTGGTCATTTAATCCCAAACCCAAAGCCACACAACTAGCCACTGTTAAGGCAGCAAATCCTGAAGCCGAAGAGGCTAAACCCGCCCCTTTTGGGAAATTATTCTTTGAGATAACTGTAGCCTTGAGGGAAACACCGGTATATCTTCTGAGGTTATCCAAATGTCTAATAACTTTTTCCAATAGCTTCCCTACTTGTGCTTCTTCGTTTATGAAAAGCGTATCTTTTTCATAATCTTTAGAGAATTCAACCGTTGTCTGAGTATTTAAAGCATTAACAGTCATTGATAAACTATTCCTAGTTGGGATGAATAATTTTGGATTAGCCTTCCCCCAGTATTTAACAAAAGCGATATTTGAATTGGCAATTGCGGTTGCTTTCATGAAATTAATTTTACACCTTCAACTCCAATTTTGCTCTGAAAAGATTTAAAGCCATTTCCTTCAAATTTTTTCATTAAACTAATTATTCTGTTTTGATTTTTTGCTAAAACCAAACAGCAGCCACCACCCCAGCTTCCGGTCGGCTTAGCCCCTAAAGCCTTGTTTTTCAGGGCAATGTCAATTATTTGCTCTAATTTTGGAGTTGAGATATCAAGTTTTTTTAACTCCTGGTAATATTTAAACATTAAATTTCCTAAATTTTCAAAATTTTGAAGATTTAAGGCCTTTAAGGCCTCCTCAGAAATATTATCCAGAGAATCTAAAATAGAATTTATAAATTCAGGATTTTCTTTTTTCTGTTTTCTTACATAAGAAACTGTCTCCCCTGTTCTTACTTCTTCTCCACTATCAACAATTAGCAAAGGAATTTTAAAATTAACTTTTAGAAGTTCAATACCTTTTGATTTTTTATATTTTAGATAACCACCATAAGTAACTATACTATTGTCTATACCAGAAGGAGTTCCACCATGAGCTATTAAGTCTCCCTGATAGGCGAAATCAGAAACTTCTTTTTTTAAAAGGTCTTTTCCTAAAAGTTTTGAAACCCCTAAAGCAATAGCAGAAAAGACAGCTGAGCTTGAACCTAGGTTTTTGGGGATTTCTGATTCAATTTTGAGCTTTAACCCTCTGAAGCCATATTTTTTCAGAACATTGGCGATGACAAAGAAACTAGGAGCTAATCTATCTCTTCTAAAAATTTCTTTTATTTCATCAAATCTATCTTTATTTTTCAAATTATTAATCGTCTCAAAGAAATCGAACAACTCCTTTTCTCTTAAAGATTTACTTAAATTAAAATCTTTTGCCTCAATAAAAATACTATTCTCATTAGCAAAAAAAACTTTTACAAAGCATCTTTTATCAACACTACAGGCAATTCCCAGTTTATCATAAACAACAGCATGTTCACCAAATAAAATAATCTTACCTGGAGCAGATGTAATTATCATTTTGATAAAGAAAGAAGTGTTTTAGCGTCTTCAATGGCGAAGCCGTGAAAATCATTATTAAAATAAACATAGACATCGCCGGTTTTTAGCCATTTTTTGATTTTTTGAACCAGGTCTTTAAGTTCTTTTTTAGTGTATTTTGAGGCAAATAAAACCTTGGAGCCATGGAGGCGAATATAGGCAAAGTCAGTGGTTACAACTTCTTCCTTTGGGTAACGGGGGGAATCGGCAATTACCCAGGCAACTTTGTATTTTTTAAGCAGATTATAAATTTTTTTATCCCGCCAGGATTTATGGCGAAACTCAAAGGCAAAACGTAGGGTATAGGGTATAGGGTGTAGGATCTTAGTAATAAGTTTTAGAAATCTTTCTAATCTTTCTGTATTTTCTGGTGTTGCCTGAAAACTGGGAGGAAATTGAAACAAAATTGGACCCAATTTTTCTTTTAAATTTAAGGCATTTTCAATAAAAACTTTCCAGGCCTCTCTGACATCTTTTAATCTTTTAATATGAGTGATAAACCGACTGGCCTTAATGGCGAAAACAAAGCCTTGAGGAGTCCAAAAATACCAATTTTGATAAGTAGAAGGTCGAGGTAAGCGATAAAAAGAGTAGTTTATTTCAGTGGTTTTAAAATACTCAGAAAAATATTTTAATTTATCTTCTGATGATAATTTTTTGGGGTAAAAAATTCCTTCCCAATGTGAATAGGCCCAGCCTGAAGTTCCAATATATAATTTAGCCTTTTTCATTTTATAGAAATCTAATTTTATTTTACTCTTTTTTACAAATTAAAAAAACTTTATTTTTTATTAGGTTTGAATATAATTAAAATAATGATCCCCTTTATCTTAATTCTATTTTCTTTAGTTGCTGTTTTATTTATGGCTACGATTGGAGTGGTCATTTTCTTTCACTTTAAAAGATTTACCCCTCCAAAGGATCAATTTGCCAAGCGGATTTTGAATATTTTTGAAATAGGAAGCTTATTCATTGTTTTATTAAATATTATTTTGTTAGCCTTAAATATTTTGAAAAAATGATTACTCTTCGGCCAAATGAAAAAATTTATTTAATTAAGCGCCGTCATCGGCTTGTTTTAATGAAAGAACTTTTTCCCGAACTCTTAATTTTCTCTGTAATGATTATCTCGATGATTATTCTTTTTCTTTCCCCTTTTCCTTCTTGGCCAAGTTGGCTGATAAAATTTCTCCCCTTTCTTTTAGGATTTGAAGTCCGCTATCTTTCATTATTTTTTCTGTCTCTTGTACTTTTAGTGCTTTGGTCAATTATCTTTTTAGTTATCACCAACTATTATCTTGACTGCTGGATTGTTACCAATGAAAGAACTATCCATACCGAACTCAGGGGGCTTTTTAGTCGGGTTCTCTCCAGTGTTAATCATAATCGGATTCAGGATATTACCGTAGACGTCCATGGATTTTTCCCAACCTTGCTTCGTTTTGGCGATTTACATATTCAAACAGCCGGCGAATTCCGGGAATTTGTCTTTCGCCAAATTCCCGACCCCTATAAGGCAAAAGATGTTATTTTTAAGGCCCAAAAAGAATTCCGGAGAAAGATGAAAGAAAGCAAAGTTCCCTAAAAATGTTTCTAAAAATACCTATTGATAAAATTCAGTGGACAAAGCATGTTCAGGAGAAAATGAAATTTTATAAATTGAGCAAGAGCCGGTTAAGACGTTTGCTCTTAAATCCGAAAAGGATAGAAAAAGGTATTGTCCCAAGAACCATTGCCATTATGCAGCCTACCGGATCAAAGAAAAGACCAACCGAAATTTGGCTGATGTATCAAAAAGTCGGAAAGAAAATTAGAATTATCACTGCCTGGCGCTATCCTGGGATTAGCCCTATTAGAGAGGAAATTCCTATCCCAGAAGATATTCTCAAAGATTTATGGAAATTAAAAATTTAGTAGTCGGCCCTCTTTTAACAAATTGTTATATTTTGAGCGAAAGCGAAAAATATCCCCAGAGACATATATTAATTTCAAAAAAGGAGGCGGCAGTTATTGATCCGGGCGGAGGGGCAAAAAAGATTTTAAAGGAAATTGAAAATGAGGAAACGAAACTAAAGTATATCATCTTAACTCACACCCATTTGGATCATAGTTTTGCTACTTCTGAGATAAAAGAAAAAACCGGAGCTGAAGTCCTAATTCATGAGGCCGAGAAAGACCTTAAGAATTTAGCCGATAAATTTTTAAAAGAGGGAGAAGAAATAAAAATAGGGGACATTATTTTAAAAGTTATTCATACTCCCGGCCACACCAAAGGGAGTATTTGTTTATTAGGACTCCAACCCACCCGCCACCCTCCCGCTTCGCGGGCCCCTAACTTTATTTTCACCGGTGATACTCTCTTTAAAAATGGGTATGGACGGACAGATCTTCCTAGTGGCTCTTCAAAAGACCTTAAAGAATCTCTCCAAAAATTATCAAAATTTTTAAAGCCAGGAATGAAAATTTATCCTGGCCATGGTGAAATTTTTGAATATAAAATTTGACTTTCGAGAATTAAAATATATATTGAAAATAGTTCATTAATATTAAGGGGTGAATTAGGTGGTGAAAAAAAAGAATATCTGGGTTTTTCTCGACAATGAAGGTCCTTGTACGCTCAACGATAATGCCCAGGAAAACACGGTAGCATTAGCAAAGCACTGTGGCCTTGGAGAACAAATTGGTACTGATTTCTATAAGAGACTCAGCGTAATTGATGACATCTGGGGAGATTTCCACAAGATAGCCAAAGATCCTAGCTATTCCTCTGGTCACACTCTCAAAGTCATTTTACCTTTCTATAAAGCGATGGGTGCAACATCTCAGTGGCTTTACAGCTTTGCTAAGAAGAATATTCGGGTGGTGCCTCATATTGGTGAGGTGTTGGCAATTCTGAATAACAGGTACAATGTCTGGCAAGTTTCGACTAGCTACGAGTTCTTTATCTGGGCGTTCTGCGACTTGGTCGGTTTCAATTTTAATAGAGTTCACTGTACCTTTGTGGAAAGATTCAATGGGATACCCATCACGAAAGAGGAATCAGAAATACTTCTCGATTTTATGAAAGAAGTCGCCCAAATGCCTATCATCGAATACGACAAGGAAACGGGTGAAGTAATCTCGGAACACAAAACTTACTACGAGCGTTTCACCAATTTTATTTGGGAAACCGTATACAATATGCCGATCGGGAAACTGCTCCGGATCGTCCATCCTGTTGGCCAGACACAAAAGCGCGAAGCCATGGTTAAAATCCTTCAGAAATTCAATGCGTCCAAAGAAAAAGTGTTCTATGTGGGTGATAGCCAGACCGATGTTCAATGCGTCCAGTATCTCAAAGGAGCCGGAATCACCATGATGTTCAATGGCAAAGGTAAAGTATGCAACAATTCTGATATTATGTACATTGGTGAAAATGCCAGAGCAATTGGGGAAGTAGTTGATCTATTTGCCGAGCATGGCAGGCGAGCTGTGATTAAGTATTATACACCACCTCGTGAGGCAAAATATGGAGGATTACTCGCCGCTGTTACGCCTAAGAACATCGCTGAACTCAAGGAGATAAGTGTTAAGAAACGGAAAGAGTTTCGAGGAGTTCACATCGGTGAACTAACCTAAAAAGGATTAATCCCGGCACCCAAGGCGCCGGTTTTTTTATCTTGTGGAAACCCCTTAGAAATGCTAAATTGAAGTAAAGGATATGAAGAAGTCGCGGCACGACTCGCTCACTCTATTCGCTCGTCTAACACCGCTCCTTAAAACCCATCGGTTTTAATCTTTCCGCTACGGGACTCCACCCACCCGCCACCCTCCCGCTTCGCGGGCCCCTACACCCGGTTTTCCCGACCCCTTTCTAATTTTTTTCTATGAAAAAAATAACTTTCGATGAAGAATTGTATAAAGACAGGTCAATCAGTAATCTAATTCTTTTTGGTATCTACTCAGTAACCGAAAAAAAAGAAAAATGTACATTTGGAAGGCTGGTCAGAGAGTGTTTTACTCTATTTCCAAAAGTCTTTATTTTTCCTAAATATTCAAAGTGGCCGGATTCTCGTAAATTAGACCGACCGCTCCGAACTCTTAGAAAAGGAAAACTGATTGCCGGCAATCCAAAAACCTCTTTTTCTCTAACAAAACTTGGAAAGAAAGCAGCCGCAGATACTGCTAAATCCTTTAGGCAGAAGAAATTAAAATTATGAATGAAAAAGCCAGGGCCCATATTCTTGTTTCGGGTAAAGTTCAAGGAGTTTTCTTTCGGGAAAACACTCGCCAAAAAGCTGAGAAATTGGGAGTTTCAGGCTGGGTCAAGAATTTAACTGACAGAAGAGTTGAGGCAGTTTTTGAGGGAGAAAAAGAGAAAGTAGAGGGAATGGTTGAATGGGCAAAAAAAGGTCCAATCTGGGCTAAGGTTAATGACATTAATGTTGAATGGGAAGAATATCAGGGAGAATTTGAAAATTTCACAATTAGATATGCCCCGTAGAGGAATTTCGAATTGGCATTATGTTTATGTACTTCTGAGTGAAAAAGACAATGATTTTTATATTGGCTACACTCAAAATTTAGAGAAGAGATTAAAAGAACATAATGCCAAAAAGAGTTTTTCGACAAGACCTAGGCTACCATTAAAATTGATCTATGCAGAAGCGTGCCTTAATGAAGATGATGCAAAACGAAGAGAAAATTATCTCAAAACTTCCCAAGGTCAAAGGTTTCTAAAGTTAAGACTTCGTAAATTTCTGAAGAATTTATTTTAATCATTCGAAATTCTCCTACGGGGTATGGTTGAAATTTACACTTTAGGTACTTCTAATCGTTCATATGTCAAAAATTTCCAAAAAAAGAAGACAGTTTAAAATCAAAAGGGGAAAGAAAAAGAGGAAAAAGATAAGAAAATTAAAAGAAAAATATTTTACTACCCAATCAAAGGAAGGAAAAGGGAAAATTATCGAAAAAATGAGAAAAATTTCTCCTCATTCACCAATTGAGGAGACCTTGAGCGTTAAAAAAGAAAATAAGGTGGAGTAAAATCTATGAGGAAATCTAATAAACTAATGAGATTAATTATTATTCTAATAATAGTTGGGGGGATTATTTGGTGGTGGGCTTATAAAAGACCCAAAGAGGCAATAAAAAGCCAAATCAATTCAGTGATTGCCGGTTTTGATTTTAATAATCCTCAAAGTTTTTATTCTGTTTCTGAAATTAGTGAAATAGGAAAAGAGGCCATTCCTATTTTACAAGAAATGATAAATAGTGACTCTATTTCTGAACGCTGGGCCGCCATTATTTCTCTGCCAGGAATATTAAGAGATAATGAAGATTTAAAAGATACTATTATCCCTAGTTTAAAACAAAGAATAGATGATGAAGACGATACTCTAAAGATGTTAGTTGGGGCCCAACTTGTTTCATTTGGTGAAAAAGAGGGCATTCCAGTTTTAATTTCTTGTCTTGGCTCAGAAGAAATTACTCATTTTGGCGCACCACCGGAATTAGTTAAAGAGCGTTCTCTTTTGTATTTACAAAATTATACTGATTTTGATGGGAAAACTATTCAAGAATGGCAACAGTTTTGGGAAAATAATAAGAACCAGTTTTCCTGGAATGAAAACAAAGAAATTTTTGAGGTTGAATAAAAATTATGAAAAAAAATAAGATATTAGCCTTAATTTTTCTTCTGGCTTTAGGGGTAGGATTAATTTTTCATCCTAATCAAACCCGAGCTAAAACTGCAGTTACTATTGAGGGTTGCGACATAACAATCACTGTTTATCTGGCCTTTGCTTTTTTGGATGATGTTTCCTGGATGAATGCCCAACAATTAGTTGATATTTGGGTTGACGGTATGCTTAAAATCTGGAATGAGCCAGATTTTACTTATGGTTTTTGCGAATGCCCGGTCCATTTTGAGGTAGTAGTTGAAATATTGCCCAAAGGAAAAGATTGTTTTGATGCTCAAAAAGACCTTCCTGATTACCATTGCATGCATGTTGTTAATCAACCGGTTAACCAAAGGGGGAACGTAGCTGACGCTACTATTGCCTCTTCGCAATATCCAAATAGTTATGGGGAATGGGCCACTACCACTACCGGATTAAATGCCGCTCATGAGGTAGGCCATATGATGGGTCTGGGTGAAGAATACACCCGAGATACTAATGGAGATTGGAAACCCAACCAGGGAAAAGAAAAGAGTATAATGGCGAAAACCTGGGGCGAAGTAAAAGCATTACAAGAACATATTGATGATATAGTTGGTAATGCTGGTGTTGATTGTCCTATGCCAGAATGTTGCTGTGGAAATGGCGAACACGAAAGTTTTATCGGTGAAGAATGTGATTATAAGGCCAGTCCAACTGGTTGCCCAGAGGGACAGGTTTGTGATTCTACCTGTCATTGCAAGGCCCCGCCTCAAGTAACCCCAATTTGCGGTGATGGTTATATAACCCCGCCAAAAGAAGAATGTGACCCAAAAGCCAAACCCATTGGCTGTAAGCCAGATGAGGAATGTATTGGTTGTAAATGTAAAAAGCCAGATGAGGTTATTCCGCCAGATGAAACGCCAACAACTCCAGTTTGCGGTGACGGCTATATTACCCCACCTGAACAATGCGACCCCCTGGCTTCCCCTATTGGATGTGAAGAAGGCGTGGAATGTATAACTTGTCAGTGCCTGATAACTGAAACGTCCTTAATTTCCGTAACTCCTGATTTATTAGATTTTGGAATAGGGGTGGCAGAAAGCTCCTTTGTAATTGAGAATACAGGAGGAGAAACTCTTTCATGGGAAATAACTGATGATTTACCAGAATGGTTAAGTGCCCTTCCTATGGCAGGGGAAACTTTGGCCGGAAAAGAAACAACAGTTTTGGTCAATATAGATAGGACAGTAATGGAGCCCGGGCTCTACGATTATAAAATATCAATAACCTCCGGTGGGGGAGAAAAGGTCATCTCTATAATAGTGCCGGTCGAGGGGGAAGGGGGATTATAAAACATTTTAAAAATTTAAAAAAACTATGAGATTTCTAAAAAAGACCTATTCAACGATTGTTTACATAATCAGCAGATTACTTATCTTGGTTGAATTCTTTTTGTTTTTAAGATTGGTGTTGAAATTTTTAAATGCCAACCCAAAAGCCCTGGTTGTTGGTCTTATTTATAGATGGTCAGATATTCTTGTTTCACCTTTTAATTTTATTTTTCCTGATGTTTATTGGCCAAGAGGCAGGCTGATTGATACTGCAACTCTTTCAGCTATGATAGGTTATGCTATTTTAGTCTTTATTATCTTCCAAATATTGCAGTTGATTTTTAAAGAGTAATCCTAAACCCATTATTTTAAAAAGCGAAGCCATTAAGGTTTCGCTTTTTTATTGACAAGTTTTGAAATAATTGATAATTTACATTATACAATTCAAAAGGGGTTGATTGTGTGAAAGAAGAAAAAGAATTCCTAGAAGCAATAAAAAAGGCAAGAAAAGATTTCAGAGACGCAAGGGAACTGTTCCACAAATTATTGCCCGTGCCCTGGATGGAATTCCTAAAATATTGTGCCACCGAAATCCCGAAAGAGAAATTTCAAGAACTTGTCCAAGAATCTAAAATTGGCTTGGCTGAAGCACGAGAAGAAACGATAAAAATTTGGAACAAAAACCTTGAAAGCATCTTCTCATTAATAAAAAAACAGTTTCAGAAATCCATTACACCAAGTGAAATTGAAACACGGGTTTCGGCCCTCATTGACCTGCTGAAAGATGCGGCACTCTTTGTTACCGAAGAATTGAGAGCTATTGATACAATGGAAGCAGGGCTTTAGAAAATAACGAAAAAGTAAAATAAAGCTCTTTAACAGAATAACCGTAAAAAACCAAAAAGGGGGTCTCACCACCCTTTTTTTATTTTGATTTGAATTTTTCGGGACGACTTGAAAAACATCCGAAAATCGGTAAACTCAAGTGCAGGAGGATTAGTTCATTGAAAAGAGAAAAAAACGAAGAAGGAAACTATATGCTCCCTGGTAATCCGCGCTACCAACCTGCATCAATGATCCCCTATTTCGGACATGACAATATTGTAAAAACATGGATTGAAGTGGAATTAGTTCTGTTAGATACGTTATGGGAATTAGGTGTAATTCCAGACGAAGAACATGCTTTGTTGACGCCTGAAGTTCGGGAGAGAATCAAAGAAATTACTATGACAGAAGTCGATAAACGAGAGAAAGAAGAAACCAAACATGATGTCCGGGCACTCGTCCAACTCATTCAAGAAACCATCCCCCGACCCTTTCAATTACGAAGATGGGTCCATTTGGCAGCAACAAGTTTTGACATCCGAGATACAGGTTCTATCTTGGCTTTCAAGCGCGCTTTCCTTGAAGTAACACTTCCTACTATTGATAAATTGATTGCAATACTGGCAGATAAAGTGGAAGAATACGCTGAGGTTCGGCAAATTGGCCGGACACACGGTCAACACGCCCTACCCATCACTGTCGGATTCTGGTTGGCAACTATTCTTGGTCGTTTATTGAACTGCCGAGCAAGATTACTGATTACTTGTTCTGATTTGCGAGGAAAATTCAGCGGAGCAGTTGGAGCCTACAATGCTCAAATCGGTCTCTTAGACGAAAGCATTGAAGAGTTCGTTTTAGACAAACTCGGTCTCCTGCCAGCAGAGATTAGCACCCAGATTCTTCCGCCGGAACTCTTGGCCGATTTTCTCCACGCCCATGTTTTGTTAAGCGCGTGTCTTGCTCAACTTGGCAGAGATTGCAGACATCTTCAGAGAAGCGAAATCCAAGAAATAAGAGAGAAATTCGAAGAAGAACAAGTAGGTTCTTCAACTATGCCTCATAAAAGAAATCCGATTTCTTTCGAGAATACAGAAGGAATGTTCATTAATGTTAAAAACGAATATGGTAAAGTCTTAGATACGTTGATTTCAGAACACCAGCGCGATTTGGTAGGAAGTAGTCCCTCGCGAGAATTCGCAGGCATTATTGTGTTTGTCCAATATCAACTTGAGCGAATGGTAAAAGTCATCTCAAAAATGGAGATTGACGAAAAAGCGATAAAGCAGAACTTCAATCAAAACGCCCACCTGATATTAGCAGAACCCTTATATCTCGCTCTTCAAATGGCAGGATATAAAGGAGACGCTCACCACCTTGTAAACAAAACGCTCGTTCCTAAAGCAACACCAGAAAAACCCTTAATTTCAGTTTTAGAAGAGCTGGCAAAAGAAGATCCTGAGCTGAAGGAGGTAGTTAATCGCATTCCAGAAAAGATTTGGTCACTTCTTTACAGACCAGAAGATTACATCGGACTAGCAGTCGAGAAATCCCACGCCATAGCTATGAAAGCCAGAAGTATCAAGTAAATACTCTCAACCCCACTTTTTTAAGTGGGTTTTTTATTGATTTGAATTTTTTGGGAAATAAGGCCATAGTGAAGGTGGAAATATGAATGAAGATAAAAATACTACAATTCAAGAATTGAAAGATTTATTAAGAGAATTTCGAGATAAACGAGACTGGAAACAGTTTCATAATCTCAAGGATCTCGCTGAAGCTATTTCAATTGAAGCTGGGGAGCTTCAAGAGTTGTTTCTATGGAAAAATAAAGAACAGATTGCTAAAAAATTAAAAGAAGATGAAGAATTTAGAAAAGAAATTGGAGAAGAATTCGCAGATATAGTGATTTTCTGCCTTAATTTCGCCAACGCCAGCGACATAGATATTTCAGCAATTGTAAAGAAAAAGGCCGCAGAAAATGACAAGAAATACTCCGTCGAAAAAGCCAAGGGCACTGCGACTAAATATAATAAATTATGAAGAAAGAACGTAAAATATTTTTTGTTGTAGTTAGCGGAGGGCACGATACCGATCGTCATTATCACGATACGATAAAGAATAAAAGAACTATAGAGGAGGCAGCTAAATTTTTGTCGCCTGAAGAAACGGAAGAACTTCGGGATTATTTTCATGAACAGCCGTATATTGTTTGGGGAGCTGTGCCTGGTGAAGACAATATACGGAATTGGGAAATAATGGATACGGGTGATTACGTTATGATTTATAGAGAAGGAAGAATAATTTTAACGGCCGAAGTGGCAATGAAGGTACGCAGTCCTGGGTTAGCTAAATATTTTTGGAGAACAGATAAAAAGGGTCAAACTTGGGAATATATTTATTTTTTAATCAACGAAAAAGAAGTAAATCTTAAACAATCCGAAATAAACAAATACATTGGTTATAAAGAAATTTATTTCCCTAGGGGTTTTGGTCCAGTTGAACAAAAAAAAGTAAATAAACTACTTTCTCTGTACGGAGATTTAATTTCATTTCTTCAAGTGATAGAAAAAGGTAAGAGGCCCGAAAAAATTGAAGTTAAAAAGAAAGAAAAATTCGAGGAAATTCTTGAAGAAAAAGTCGAAAAAGCGCCAACAGCACATGATGAAATGCAATGGCGTTTAATTCGTCTAGGGAAAAAGTCACATTTTGATGTATGGGTTCCTAAGAAAGATCAGAATATAGAATATGAAGGAGAAAAATTTCGTGATTTAGTTATTCCAGATTTCCACGAAACTATTGATGTTCCATCTTTTATCAAAAATATTGATACAGTCTGGAAACTAGGTTTTTCTATTAAATCTGCTTTCGAAATAGAGCACTCTACCCAGATTTACTCGGGTCTCTTACGACTTTCGGATCTCAGAGCACTAGCGCCAAATTCAAATTATCCACTTTTTATTATCGCGAAAAGAGATAAAAAAAATAGAGTTTTTAGACAACTCAAAAGACCTACATTTTCTAATGATTATCTTAAACTTAATGAAGTTGTTAAATTTTTATCATATGACATGGTTAGGGAGTTAGACGAAAGTTTAAAAAATGGCCAAGCCGGATTTAATATTGATTGGCTCATTAAAAAAGCTGAGTCATTAGTATAAAAACTCATGAAAGAAAAAAAATTAAGAGAATAAAAAGCCCATCGCTGGGCAATTTTTATTTCTTTTGAATCTATTATTTACTCATTCTAATATTTCAATTTTACACTCACTACCCTCGGCACAATCATAATAAAGAAGTATATTGTCTATAGTTGCGGGTTTCAAAGAAGAAATAAATACATCAAACCTAATCAATGAATTATCTTTGAAAAATTCAAACCAGTTAACAGTCAGTGGAGTTTTGCTTTCAGAATAAGGAATAGTCGCTAAATAGGATACATTATTAATAGCATACAGTAAGCGAGTGATTGTGTTTGGGGGAATTTTTAAACTTTGGGGGCGGAAAAGGTGTCCGCCTGTATAATTGAACTTAACATATAGGCTTTCGTATTGAGTGAGGGGTTTACTATTGACCGATACTTCCGCATAAAGATATATTCTGGAAAACCTACCTTTTGATTCAAGGTTTTTTGTGTAACCAATAATATTCTCTTTTTTTCCTTCAGGAACCCAACTTTCATTTTTTTCAAGTAATACCAATGAAGTTATATCTTTTAAGCCTTCATAATCGGGATATTCTGAGGGAGCGGGAGAAACTTTTCCTGTAGTATGACAAGCATTATCCCACCAATACAAATTACTGCTTTCGCATAATTCTTGTGTATCACATAGCTCTATATTATATTTATCGCATTGAGGAGGTTTCTGTTCCTCAAAGAAGCCTGCTTTCCAGAAAAACAAACCCATCCCCGCTAATAGGATAATAGCTAATATTAAGGTTTCTGCGAATTGAGATACTCTGTTTTGTGAGTCCATATATACTTTATTGAGTTATAATAAATGCCCAATAATGTCAATGAAAAAATGATATGCCAAAACAAAGCTAAATTTCCTAAATAGTCAAATATCTCTCTTTTCTTATGATATAAAAATACTGCTAAGAGAATTTCAACACTACCAGATATCCCAGCCACAAATTCTTTTAAATAACCATAAGGATTTAAAATTATATCAAGAATACAGTGTATAAAAAATACTATAAGTATTAGATATAAAGAATACAGGATTCTTCCCAGCGCAGTATTTTTCTTTCCCAGATACATAAGACACCTTTTGACTGGTAGAACAATGACCGATTTTACCTCCTTAAACATCTTAAAAGAAGTGATTATCCTTATCTTATTATACCAGAACTGTCTTCCTGTGTCACTCAAACTTTTACCCTCACTTTCTATTAAAACAAAACCAAAGAATTCAGCATTGGGGCAATTTTTATTTTAAATCAGCTTGTTTTTTAAGCAAAAAAGTGATAGTTTAAACGTGAAATATGTTATTCACGAAAGAAATCACAAAAATTACCTATCAGGACGTCGTTGAATTTTGTAATCAACGAATTGCTGAAAGTATTAACTTGGATTATAAAAAAGACTTTCCAAGAGATTTAGAGAAAAGCATTTCTGCTTTTGCCAACACCACGGGTGGCTTAATAATTATCGGAGTGGAGGAAGAAGACAGCAAACCAAAATTACCAAAAATTCCGAAAATACCATCAATGAGGCCGATAAAACCAATTGCACCAATTGGTTACAAATATGTTTGGCGCGAACCCAAATAAAAGAGAGCTAAGGTTTAGCTATGCTTTTCTAGAGACCATAGCTGCCTTAGCCCCCACAATTAAATTATAAACTAATTTCAAGAGAATAAAAATATGGCAAAAATTAAAGTTAAAAAAGTAGTTGATGGTGATACTTTTAAGAATACAAGAGATAGATTTTTTCGTTTAGCCAAAGTTAATACCCCAGAAAAAAGGAAACGAGGATATCAGAAAGCAAAAGAAACGCTAAAAAAGTTTATTGAAGGTAAGGAGCTTATTATTAAAGTTGAAGGAACGTCCTATGGAAGAAAAGTTGTGATTGCAAAAATACCAGGTGAAAAAATGACGATTAATACAAAAATGAAAATAAAGGGCTATAAATAGCCAAAATTTAGGCCGAAGTTGAAGGAAATTTAAAATATGGAACTAATTGTATACAATCACGGGAGTAGAGATATTAATAAGATTGCTTTAATGTTTGATGATGGCCCGAATCCTTTTTGGACGAGGGAAATATTAGATGTTTTAGATAAATATGATGTCAAAGCGAATTTTTTCGTTTTGGGTAAATGGGCAGAAAAACACAGAGACATTGTAAAAGAAACATTTGAACGGGGGCATTTAATAGGTAACCATACTTACTCCCACCCGCGAGAAGGGAGTGGAGATTTTGAAAAAGCCGAAGAGATTATTTTTGACATTATAGGCGAGCATACGAGATTTGTAAGGCCGCCATATCTTGCAGTGGAGCTTTGTAAAAATTATCAGCCGGTACTTAAAGGAGAAGCAAGAATTATAAATTGTGATGTTTTCCCTGAAGATTATCATAAGGAAGCAGAGGATATTAAACGAATAATTTATTCGGGAACACAAAACGGATCTATTATTGCTATACACGACGGTAGCCAAAGAGAAGAAGAGCTAGAAAACAGACCGGCGGAGATGTTTAAAGCACTCCCGGAAGTACTAAAAGAGTTAAAAAAGAGATTTGAATTTGTAAGACTAGATGAGCTAACTTTTTAGCCCTCACCTATCTCGTCGGG
>JAHCRE010000021.1 GCA_020148145.1 Patescibacteria group bacterium
GCACCGGAGAAAAAACCATCAGCACTACTTCCTCAACTGTTATAGATACTACTACCCAAACTGGAAATACACTAGTGACTCATCTTTATTGTGGAGATAGTGAAGACGCTTGTAATCCTCAGGGAGACACGTTAGAGTATCAAGATGTTTGGGTAGAGATAAGTTATATTATAAATCCTCCCACTGTTACCACCTCAGCTGCTACTGGGGTAACCTCATCTCAGGCTACTCTAAATGGGAATATCACTGATACTGGTGGTGTAACCGTTGATGAAAGAGGATTTGAATGGGATATTGATTCAGGAGAACCTTACGCCAATTCTTGGACAGAAATAGGTTCTTTTGGGACAGGAGCATTTAACCATACTATAACTGGACTTTCTATAAATACTACCTATTACTTTAGAGCTAAGGTCCGCAACTCTGTTGGATGGGGATATGGTAGTGAGGGGAGCTTTACAACCACCTTATTGAGCGGTGGGTTCGCCGGTTCTACCGGTACTTTCACCCTTACAACTCTGGGAACAAATTATGTCAGATATTATTCAGTAGATCTAGCCGGAAATGAAGAAGCAATAGGATCTCAGCAGGTTAATATTGCCGCTAACACCCCTCCTGAAGCCAGAAATCTTTTTGCTGATACTGACAATCCAGTTTTCTGTTGTGGAGTTACTGGTTATCCTCCAGTAAGGCTGGGATGGGAATTTTTTGATCCCGATGGAGACAACCAATCTGCCTATCAGATTCAGGTAGATGATGATCCAAATTTCCTTTCACCAGAAGTAGATTCAGGGCAAGTTAGCTCTCCATCTACTGAATATGCTCCCACAACCCTTTCCTTTGCCACCACTTATTACTGGCAAGTTGAAGTCTGGGATGATAAAACTACTCCTGTTTCTTCTGGTTGGGTAAATGGTCCTTCATTTACCACTATTTCCCATCCCTTCCCCTTGGTTGATTTTGATTGGTCTCCTCAATATCCTACCAGAGAAGAAGTTGTTCAGTTTTGTTCAGTTTATGAAGAAGTTACAATTCCTTGTGGAGAACCTCCTTGTCCAATAGAAGTAATTTGCCCAGCAGATGTAAGTACTTGTTATTCTGGTATCGGTAACACAAATCCAATTTCTTGTTCAGGGGGCACATTTTTGTGGGAAATAATTCCTCCAGAAGGAGGCACTTTTGTGTCACCCACAACAAGTGTTTCCCTGAACCCTAGAATTAAATTCCTTTCCTCAGACGTTAGATTGAGCGTTACCGACGCAGATAATTATGGTCCTTGTTCTATAACACAACCTATAACAATTGCTCTCCCTCTTCCCGAATGGAAAGAGATTGCGCCTTTCTAAAATTATCTCGAAAACACCAAAACCCCCTTTTCAAGGGGGTTTTGGTGTCATATTTTATCTATGATATAATTAAAAAAGAATGAGAAAAGAATTGAAAAATAAAAATAAAAAACATTTACCTCTCGGTTTTACCTTAGTAGAAATTATAGTCGTTATTGCTATCATTATTATTTTATCAACAATGATTTTTGCTAATTATCGTTCAGGAGAACAACAACTTGCCCTCCAGAGGGCGACCTCAAAATTAACTCAAGATATAAGAAGGGCCCAGGAAATGGCAATGTCATCAAAAGAATATCAACTAGGCCAAATTCCAGAAGGGGGATACGGAGTTTACATAGAACCCCTTCCTAATCCTCCCTATGAGCGCGAATACACTTTATTCGCTGATATATATGAACCCACCTCTCATAGATATAACCCTGGAAACGATTATTTGGTTGAGCAAATCGAAGTAGAAAAAGGAGTAATAATAAAATATCCTATTCAAACAGAAGTAGGTGATAAAGCTAAAATACATATTACTTTTGTTCCCCCTGACCCCGAAGTCCATATTGTTCCTCCTGCCGGGAGTGAACCCTCCTGGTGTAAGATTATTCTTGCTTTAGAACAAGATCTCACAAAAACTAAAACCATTAAAGTAAATAAAGCCGGCTTAATTAATATAGAGTAATAAATCATTTAGAAATTTAAATATATAAACAGTGAATTCAAGCCTTGTTAAAATGTTAAAATGCTTAAATGTTAAAATAGGGAAAAAGGGCTTTACCCTTTTGGAGGTAGTTGTAGCTATTTTCATAATTACAGTTGGAATTGTTGGAGCCTTGGCTTTAATTAGTCAAACAATCTCTTCTGCTAGAATTTCCTCTCAAAGGCTTATTGCTGCTTATTTAGCCCAGGAGGGAATTGAGATAGTTAGGAGCATTAGAGACACTAATTGGTTGGAAGGTGTAGTTTGGAATAGTGGTTTAGGGGCAGGTAGTTGGGAGGCTGATTATACAACCCAAGACCTTAACGATGATTATGATGGTGATTTTTTAAATATTGATACTAACAATGGCCTTTATGGTTATTCCTCCGGCACTCAAACAAAATTTAAAAGAAGAATTATAATTTCCCCTGAAGCGGCCGATATTCTAAAAGTGACTGCCGAGGTTTTTTGGGAAGACAAGCTATTAATTACTGTCCAGGAAAAGTTATATGATTGGAGATAGAAATCATCTAAACATCTAAACATCTGAACATGTTAACATATAAACATTCTATAAATACTAAACAGGAAACCACTCAAGCACTCAGATATTAAAATGCTTATATGTTTAAATATTAATATGCTAACGGGTTAACATGCTTAAATGCTTAAATGTTAAAATAGCAAGGAAGGGTTTTACTCTAATTGAAATAATTGTGGCAGTGGCTATTTTTGCTTTAATTGTTGGGACAATTTCTGGGCTTTTCGTTTCGGCTATCCAAAGCCAAAGAAGGATTTTAGCTACTCAAGAGATTCTAAATCAGGCAAGTTATGTAATGGAATATATGGGCAGAGCCTTAAGAATGGCAAAGAAAGAACTTAATACCCCCCCCATTAGTTGTCTTTCTCGGTATGGCTTAAATTACGAAACCACAGCTAACGGGTTAAAATTTATCGACTACAATGATGTTTGTACGGAATTTTTTTTAGACGCCGGGCTATTAAAAAAAACAGCAGAGGGTGTTACCCTGCCCTTAACTTCAACTGATCTTCAGGTGAATTCTCTTAAATTTAACCTTTTAGGTGCGGATCAGCCTCCGGCTGATAATCTTCAGCCAAGAGTAACAATTTTTTTAGAAATAGAGACTAAAAGATCCGTACCTGGGTTACCGCCAAAAATCCTAATTCAGACCTCAGTTTCTCAAAGAAATCTCGATGTCCAATATTAAAATGAAATTTATAACTTCTCAAAAAGGCGTTTCTCTCTACCTTGCTTTAATGGTTATGATCATTTTGATATCTATTGGTTTGGGAATAAGTTTAATCATAGTCAGTCAAATAAAAATGATAAAAGGAATGGGATATTCGGTTGTTGCCCTTTATGCCGCTGATACTGGAATTGAGAGAGTTTTATATGAAGACAAATGGTGTCGTCAAGCTGGCTGCAGCAGTTTATCCTGGCCCTGCGTAGACTCTACAGACTGTGATGATGGGCGCTTAGGTGGTAGTATTTCTGGTAGTTTAGATACAGAAATAGATTATCAAGTTGATTTTAATGACGGAGCAACTACTATTATATCCAGAGGAGCATATAAGGCAACCAAAAGAGCAATTGAAGCCACAAGATAATATGGTAAAACAGCATGCTAGAAAAAGAATTGAAGGGCTCAAAAAATTAATTAATCACCATCGTTATCTTTATCACGTCTTAGATAGACAAGAAATTTCTGAAGCAGCTCTTGATTCTCTAAAAAAAGAGCTTTTTGATTTAGAGCAAAAATTTCCTGAATTTGTTACTCCTGACTCCCCAACCCAGAGAGTGGCTGGAAAACCCTTGGAAAAATTTGAAAAAGTTAGGCATTCCCAGCCAATGTTATCTATCAATGATGCCTTTTCTCAAAAAGATACGGAAGACTGGATAGAGAGAGTTTCAAAGCTTTTGACCGAGGAAGAAGTTTCTCAAATTGATTTTTTCTGCGAACTAAAAATTGACGGCTTAGCGATTGAGTTAATCTATGAAGGTGAAATTTTAAAAATTGGATCAACTAGGGGGGATGGGATTGTTGGTGAGGATGTTACCCAGAACTTAAAGACTACTGAAGCTATCCCCTTGAGATTAAGAGAAAAAGAAGAGATGATAAGAGATCTAAAAAGGATGGGCTCAGAAAGGATCGCCAAAGAAATTTCAAGGAAAGAACTTAAAAAAATTGTTGTTCGGGGAGAAGTTTTTATTTCAAAAAAGGAATTTGAAAGATTAAACAAAGAACAAGTCAAACGAGGGCTGGTTCCCTATGCCAATCCTAGAAATGTGGCAGCAGGCTCGATTAGACAATTAGATCCCAAAATTACTACTCAGAGACATTTAGACTCTTATGCCTATGACTTGATTACTGATTTGGGCCAGAAAACCCACGAAGAAGGGCACAAAATTTTGAAAGTTCTTGGTTTTAAAATTAATCCTAACAATATCTATTGTAAATCCCTAAAAGAGGTTTCTAAATTTCACAAATTATGGAAGAAAGAAAGAGAAAAACTGCCTTATGAGATCGATGGGATTGTAGTTAATATTAACCCAAATAAAATTTTCAAGAAGTTAGGAGTAGTTGGTAAGGCTCCTAGGGGAATTATTGCCTTCAAGTTTCCCTTAAAGCAATCCACAACCATCATTGAGGATATTAAAATTCAGATTGGCAGAACAGGAAGCCTGACTCCAGTTGCTATTTTAAAACCGGTTGAGGTTGGTGGGGTAACAATTTCTAGAGCGACCTTACATAACGAGGATGAAATTAAGAGATTGGGAATAAAAATTGGTGATACGGCTATTGTTGGTCGAGCCGGCGACGTAATTCCAGATATTATTAGAGTCTTGCCAGAGCTAAGAACCGGAAAGGAAAGAAAGTTTACGATGCCAAAGAAATGTCCAGTTTGCGGATTTGAGATCATTAAACCAGAAGGGGAAGTTGTCTCAAGGTGCGAGAATCCAAAATGTTTTGCCAAACAGAGGAGATATTTTTATCATTTCATTTCAAGGGGGGCTCTTGATATTGTTGGGCTTGGCCAAAAAATTATCGATAGGTTGATTGAAGAAGGCTTAGTTCAGGATCCAGCTGACCTCTTTATGTTAAAAGAAGGTGATTTAATTCCCTTAGAAAGATTCGCTAAAAAATCAGTAAAGAATTTAATAAAGGCAATTCAAGGCAAGAAAAAAATAACCCTACCAAGGTTTATTTATGCCTTGGGGATTAGAAATGTTGGAGAAGAAACTGCCCAGGATTTAGCAGAATATTTTGAAAGCTTCGAAAGGTTTAAAGGGGCCAACTCCGAGGAGTTAGAAAAAATTAGGGATATCGGTCCGATAGTGGCTGAATCAATTTATGATTGGTTTTCTAAAAAAAGAAATTTGGAATTTTTGGAAAAATTAAAAAAAGTAGGAGTAGAAGTTATTATTGAAAAGAAAGTTAAATATCAGCCATTGAAGGGAAAAACTTTTGTTTTAACTGGTGGATTGGAAATGATAACCAGGGATGAGGCGAAAGAAAAAATTAGACTTTTAGGCGGAGAGATTTCTGAATCAGTTTCAAAAAGAACCGATTTTGTTATCGCTGGAAAAAAACCTGGCTTAAAATACCAAAGAGCAAAGGAACTTGGTATTAAAGTAATCGGGGAAAAAGGATTCCTAAAATTACTAAAATAAAATTGTGTGAGGCTAAGCCTCGAAAGCCTCGAACAATAGTCTCAAAAATTAATGAAATCTTTTTTAGTCCATTTTAAGAAACTTGATTTAATTGTTATTGTCTCCACTCTTTTACTTGTTGGAATTGGTCTTTTATCAATATATAGTTCTTCTCTTTCAAGGGGAGATTTTTTCAATTTTAAAAAACAAATTATTTTTTTGGTAATAGGGATTTTTCTGATGATAGCTTTAAGTTTTTTTGATTGGCGAATTTTTCAAGATGACCCTTATTTAATTTTAATTTTGTACCTTATTTGCCTAGTTGCTTTAGCCGGTTTATTTTTTTTCGCTCCCGAAATCAGGGGAGTGAGGTCCTGGTATAAATTAGATGTAGTTTCAATTGATCCAATTGAATTTACTAAAATTATCTTGATAATTTTATTGGCTAAATATTTCTCAATGCGTCACGTTGAGATGTATCGCAAAAGGCATATTTTAGTTTCTGGTCTTTATGTTTTAATTCCGAGTCTTTTAATTTTTTTTCAACCCGATTTAGGCTCAATTCTGATTTTAGTTATTTTATGGGTAGTAACCTTGATTATTTCAGAAATAAAAATTAGCCATTTTCTGACTCTTTGTCTTTTTTTTCTTTTGATTTTAATTTTAAGTTGGTCATTTTTTCTAGAGGATTATCAAAGACAAAGGATTTTGAGCTTTATTTCCCCTCAGATTGAACCCTTAGGTATGGGTTGGAGCCAGGCTCAGGCAAAAATTGCTATAGGGTCAGGGGGAGTTTTTGGCCAGGGAATTGGCAAAGGCTCTCAAACTCAATACGGTTTCCTTCCTGAGCCCCACACAGATTTCATTTTCTCTGCTATTGCTGAAGAAATGGGCCTGATAGGTATTTTTATTTTATTTTTCTTATTTTCGATATTGATTTTTAGAATAATAAAAATTGCCCAGTTTTCCAGTAGTAATTTTCCCCGACTTTTTGCCTCGGGCTTCGCTATTTTATTGATTTCCCAAATTTTTATTCACATCGGAATGAATCTGGGGATTTTGCCAATAATTGGCATTCCTTTACCCCTGATAAGTTATGGAGGAAGTAGTTTAATCATTACCTTCGTTGGTTTGGGTATTTTACAAAGTATTAAAATTCATTAAGAAAACTATTGTCGTAAATTGAGTTTGGGATATAACAATTTAGTATCTCTTGACCCAAGAATCTTAAATCATTATGATTTTAATTAGTTCTTGGAGATTTTAGAGATTTGCAAAAATCTGGGAATTTAGGTTACCCAACCACCCGTTGAAGGAAAACCACCAGAAAAATTAGAAAAAGAGTAAAAAGGACTTGACAAAATTTTAAAGAAGGATAAAATTAATATCACCCTTTATTATTTTTATAATTTCATCACCCCTTCTAATTTAAATATTTCCTGCCTTGATTTACCCTAAAATGAAGATTTAGGGTAATTTTCTGTTTTTTTTATGAAAAAAATAAGATTTAAGAATTTTTCAAAATCCAAGGTTTTTTTATCTTTACCTTATTTGCTGACCCTGCAAAAAGAAAGTTGGAGGAGATTTTGGGAGAGAGATTTAAAAGAACTTTTTCAAGAGGTATCGCCAATCCGAGATTATACTGGCGAAGAATTAGAGCTCTGGTTTCTGGGTTATAAATTAGATGAGCCAAAATACAAAACTGATTTAGAGGCAAAACAAAATAACGATTCTTATCAAGCCCCCTTACGGGTTAGAATAAAATTAGTTAACCTTAAAACAAAAGAAATCAAAGAACAGGAGGTTTTTTTAACTGATTTCCCCTTGATGACTGAAAGGGGAACTTTTATTGTTAATGGGGTGGAGAGAGTGGCAATTTCTCAACTTATTCGTTCACCCGGGGCTTTTTTTACCACCAAAACCACAAGAGGTAAAAATTATTTTGGAGCAAAAATTATTCCTAACCGAGGGGCTTGGCTTGAATTTGAGACTGAACCCTCTGGCTTCATTGGAGTAAAAATTGACCGGAAGAGGAAAGTTCCAGCTACCATTTTATTGAAGGCTTTTGGGCTTGATAAAGAAGAAAAGATAAAAGAACTTTTCCAAAAAGTAGATAAAGGAAAAATAAAGTACATCAAAGAAACTTTATCTCGAGATCCTACTCATAATCAAGCCGAGGCAGTGGTTGAAATTTATCAGAGATTACGACCAGGGGATTTAACTACTCCTGATACTGCCCGAGAATTGCTTGAAAATATGTTTTTTAATTTCTCCAGATACGATTTATCAAAAGTGGGAAGATGGCGGATGTGGCAGAGGCTTCCTGAATTAAAGCCAAAAGTTAATAAAAAAGCTCGGGCTAAAAGTCCAACAGAGGAAATTACTGTATCAGATAGGGTGCTATATCCAGAGGATATTGTGGCTGTTTTAAGAGAGATTATTCGCCTTAATAATGATCCCGAAGGAAAACCCGATCAAATTGATCATTTAGGCAATCGGAGGGTAAGAACCCTATCTGAACTTTTGCAAAATAGACTAAGAATAGGGTTAATGAGAATGGAAAGAATCATCAAAGATAGAATGTCAACTTTAGATATTTATACCTTGACCCCTATTCAATTGATTAATCCTCGACCCTTTATGGCAGTGGTTAAAGGATTTTTTACTTCTTCTCAAATAGCTCAATTTATGGATAATGAAAATCCTCTAGCCGAGTTAGAACATAAAAGAAGACTATCGGCTACCGGGCCAGGAGGTCTTACCAGGGAAAGGGCGGGATTTGAGGTAAGAGATGTTCAGCCTTCTCACTATGGAAGAATCTGTCCTATTCAGACTCCAGAAGGACCAAATATTGGATTGGTTGGCCATCTAGCTAGCTTCGCTCGAATTAATCCATATGGGTTTATTGAAACTCCCTATTTCAAAGTGAAAAATAGTAAAGTGACTAAGGAAATTCACTATCTTAATGCCCATGAAGAAGAAAGATACAACATTGCCCATGCTGGGGTGCCTATTGATGAAAAAGGAAATATTATTCCCAAAAAAGTGGAGGCAAGAATAAAAAGCGAGCCAGGACTAATTGACAGAAAGAAAATTGATTTTTTTGATGTTTCCTCTGAACAATCTATTTCCATTGCTTCCGCTTGTATTCCCTTTTTGCAAAATAATGATGCCAATAGAGCCTTGATGGGTTCAAACATGCAGCGTCAGGCAGTCCCCCTTATTAAACCGGAGGCTCCCTTAGTCATAACTGGAGTGGAAGAGAGAGTAGCTAAGGATTCTGGGCAGGAGATAATTGCTAAAGAAGATGGAATTGTTACTGAGGTTGATGCTAGACACATTAAAGTGAAATCTCAAATCTCAAAAAAAGAAAAAATTTATAACTTAAGAACTTTTATTAGAACCAATCAATATACTTGCTCTCATCAGAAACCTTTAGTTAAAAAGGGTCAAATAATAAAAAAGGGAAATATTTTGGCTGATGGAGGAGGAATATCCCAAGGCTATTTGGCCTTGGGCCAAAATATTTTGGTTGCCTTTTTACCCTGGAGGGGAGGGAACTTTGAAGACGCAATTTTGATTTCAGAAAGATTAGTTAGAGATGATAAATATACTTCAGTTCATATTGAAAACTTTAGTTGTGATGTTAGGGAGACAAAATTAGGACCAGAAATTACTACCTCTGATATTCCAAATGTCTCGGAAGAAAGATTAAAAGATTTAGATGAAGAAGGAATTATCAGAATTGGGGCAGAAGTCGGACCAAATGATATTTTAGTTGGGAAAATTTCGCCAAAAGGGGAAGCCGATTTAACTGCCGAGGAAAGACTGCTACGTGCAATTTTTGGAGAAAAGGCCAGAGACGTAAAAGACACTTCTTTACGAATAGAACATGGGAAACGGGGACGAGTGATTGGGGTGAAGGTTTTTTCTCGGGAACTCGGTCATAAACTTGAACCCCGAGTTATAAAAAAGATTGAGGTTAAAATAGCCGAGATTCGGAAAATTCAGTCAGGCGATAAATTGGCCGGCCGCCATGGAAATAAGGGAGTGATTTCTAAAGTTTTACCAGTAGAAGATATGCCATTTTTGGAGGATGGAACTCCGGTAGATATTATTTTAAATCCTTTAGGCGTAGTCTCAAGAATGAATATTGGTCAGGTTTTAGAAACTCATCTTTCTTTGGCAGCAAAGAAATTGGAATATATAGCTATTTCGCCAGCTTTAGCTGGAGCAACTGAAAGAGATATAAAAGAAGAGTTGAAAAAAGCTGGTTTATCAGAGGATGGAAAGGTTAAATTATACGATGGAAGAACCGGGCTTCCCTTTCCAGAAAGGATTACTGTAGGTTATATCTACATGATGAAATTGATTCATATGGTTGAGGATAAAATTCATATGCGATCCATTGGTCCTTATTCTTTGATTACTCAACAGCCCCTGGGAGGGAAAGCTCAGTTTGGAGGTCAAAGATTTGGGGAGATGGAAGTCTGGGCCTTAGAGGGATATGGAGCAGCCCACACTTTGCAGGAGATGTTAACGATAAAATCTGATGATGTTCCGGGAAGAGCGGCAGCTTATGAGGCAATATTAAAAGGAGAGGCAATTAAAAATCCTAATCTGCCAGCCTCTTTTAACTTATTGATTAATGAATTAAAGGCCTTGGGGTTAAATGCTGAAGTTAAAGAAAAGCCAAAAGAAGAAAAAACCTAAGGTCAATTTAATAAATAAATATGCGTGTAGCAGATTTAGAATCAATTAAAATAAGATTAGCCTCGCCGGAGGAGATTTTGTCATGGTCCCATGGTGAAGTGATAAAACCAGAGACCATTAATTACCGGACCCAAAGACCAGAAAAAGATGGTCTTTTTTGCGAAAGAACCTTTGGACCAGTAAAAGATTACCAGTGCTATTGTGGAAGATATAGAAGGATTCGCTATAAAGGAATAATTTGTGATAGATGTGGGGTGGAAGTGACAAAGTCAATTGTCAGGAGAGAAAGGATGGGTCATATAAAACTAGCCACACCCTGCTCCCATATTTGGTTCTTAAGAGGAGTGCCCTCGCGGATAGGAATGGTTTTGAATATCTCCGCTCCCCAATTAGAAAGAGTAATTTATTTTGCTGCTTATATCATAACTAAGGTGGATGAAAAGGCAAAGAAAAAAACCCTAGGAGAAATTGAGAAAGAATATAAAAGAAAAATTAAAAAAATTAAAAATAAAAAGAAAGAAATTCAAAAATTGAAAGAAGCCAGAGATAGAGCAAGAGAGGAAGTCTTAGGAATTAAACCCTTAAAGATCTTATTAGAGATAGAATATCGTAACCTTTCTTTAAAATACGGAGAGATTTTTGAGGCAGGAACTGGGGCAGAGAGCTTAAGGAGGATTTTTGAGAAAGTTGATTTAAAAAAGAATATTTTGAGCCTGAAAAAAGAATTGGAAAAGGCCTCAGGAATAACTAAAAGAAAAATTTTTAGGAGGTTAAAACTTCTCCAGGGAATGATTAGGGGTGGGATTCGCCCAGAATGGATGTTCCTAACTATTCTACCAGTTTTACCTCCAGATTTGAGACCAATGGTTCAACTAGATGGCGGCCGTTATGCCTCTTCAGATTTAAATGATCTTTATAGAAGAGCGATTAATCGAAATAACCGACTTAAATATCTTTTAGAGATTAATGCTCCAGAAGTTATTGTTAGAAATGAAAAAAGAATGTTACAGGAAGCAGTTGACGCTCTAATTGATAATGGAATGCGGAAAGGGACAATGATTCGAGCCACCACCGGGGGGAGGAGACTTTTAAAATCTCTGGCTGATATGCTTGAGGGAAAACAGGGGAGATTCAGGCAGAATCTTTTGGGGAAAAGGGTTGATTATTCTGGAAGATCAGTGATTGTTGTTGGTCCAGAGCTAAAACTTAATCAATGTGGACTTCCAAAAAAGATGGCTTTGGAGCTCTTTAAACCTTTTGTTATTAGGAAAATCTTAGATAAAGAATTAGCCTATAATGTCCGGGGAGCCTCAAGATTAATTGAAGGGGAGACAGATGAGGTCTGGGCTATTTTGGAGGAAGTAGTAAAAGATAAATTAGTTTTACTCAATCGAGCCCCAACTTTACACCGGTTAGGAATTCAGGCCTTTTATCCAGTTTTAATTGAAGGAGAAGTAATTAGAATTCATCCAATGGTTTGTGGAGCATTTAATGCCGATTTCGATGGTGATCAAATGGCAATCCATCTTCCTCTTTCAGCCGAGGCCCAAAAAGAAGCCAGTGAAATAATGTTGGCAACCTTAAATCTTTTAAAACCAGCCACTGGTACCCCAGTTGTTACTATTTATCAAGATATTGTTTTGGGTTGTTATTGGCTAACCAAGATAAAACCGGGAGTAAAAGGAGAAGGAAAGATTTTTGCTAGTCCTGAGGAGGCGAAAATAGCCGTTAAATTTTCTCAGGTTGATCTTAAAGCAAAGATAAAGGTTAAGATTAAAGATCAAGTCTTAGAAACCTCAGTAGGAAGAATCTTATTTAACCGGACTCTTCCTGAAGATTATCCCTTTCAAAATATTAGAATAAATATAAAGGAGTTAGAAAGAATAGTGGGGGAGATTTTAGCTAAATATCCAATAGAAATCTATCAAGAAATTTTAGATAAGATTAAAAATTTGGGATTTGAATACTCTACTATTTCTGGTATTTCCTGGGGGATGGATGATTTAATTGTCCCTCCAGAAAAGAAAGAGATTTTAGAACGAGCAGAAAGAGAAATAGGACAAATTGAAACTCACTTTAAAAAGGGACTTTTATCTCCAGAAGAGAAAAGTAGTAAGATTATTGAGGTTTGGACCAAGGTTAAGTCAAAAATTGAAAGGCTAGTTCCCGAAACTCTACCTCAACACGGTTCTGTTTTCCAAATGATTGATGCTGGAGCCAGGGGATCCTGGAGTCAACCTGTTCAGATGACCGGAATGAAGGGCTTAGTGATTAATCCAGCCGGGCAGATTATTGAGTTGCCAGTAAAGAGTTCTTTCAAAGAAGGACTAGATGTCTTGGAATATTTCATTTCTACTCATGGGGCCAGAAAAGGGACAGCAGATACCGCGCTTCGTACCTCCACTGCCGGTTATTTAACTAGGAGACTTATTGATGTTTCTCATGAAGTAATAATTTCAGAAGAGAACTGCCGGGATAAAAAAGGAACCGAAATATTAAGAGAAGATGCTGAGGAAATTGGTCAGGATTTTCTTTTGAAGATTGTTGGCAGAATAGCATTAGAAGATATCAAAAAGAAAAAATCAAAAAAGAAGATTGTTAAAAAAGGAGAAATTATTGATTGGCAGAAGGCAAAAGCAATAATTGAAGCTAAAATTGAAAAGATTCGAATTCGCTCACCTCTAAGTTGTAAATCTATTAGAGGAATTTGCCAGAAATGTTATGGTTGGGATTTAGGGAAAAACCAACTTATAAAATTAGGGGAGGCAGTAGGAATTGTGGCTGCTCAAGCAATAGGAGAACCGGGTACCCAGCTTACGATGAGAACTTTCCATTTAGGAGGAGTAGCCGGAGGGGGCGATATTACCTTTGGCCTTCCTAGGGTTGAGGAAATTTTTGAAGCCAGAATACCAAAAGGAAAGGCAGAAATTTCTCATGTTGAGGGAAAGATAATTGAAATTACCCCAGCAGGAATAATTAAAATTAAACCTAAAACCAAAAATCCAAAACTTAAAAAAGGAAAAACAGTGGTAATGGAATATAAAATTCCAGCAAAGATGGCAATCTGGGTGGAGCCTGGACAAGAAATCAAAAAAGGTCAACAACTTTGTGAAGGAAATTTAGATTTAAAAGATTTTTTTAAACTCAAAGGAAAAGAGGAAACTCAGCGTTATATTGTTAAGGAAATTCAGAGCATTTACGTCTCCCAAGGAGCCACTATCCATGATAAACATATCGAAGTAATAGTTCGCCAGATGTTTTCTCGAGTAAAGATTAAAAATGCCGGGGATTCCTTTTTCACTCCCGGTGAAATTATAGAGCGACCTAAGTTTTTAGAGGAGAATCTTAGACTAAAAAAAGAAAATAAAAAACCAGCTCAGGGAGATCTGGTTTTGCTTGGAATTTCCCGAGTAGCCTTGACTACTGATAGCTTTTTATCAGCAGCGTCTTTTCAGGAAACTTCTCGAGTTCTGATTAAAGCGGCCATTGAAGGAAAAGAAGATAAACTTTTGGGATTGAAGGAGAATGTAATAATTGGTAAACTAATACCAGCAGGAACCGGGCTTAGAAAATGAAAAGGAAAAATCGAAAAAAATTAAATAAACTCCTGGCTGAAAAGAAAAAATCCGAAAAGTTTGGTTTATCTGAAAAAACAAAAAGATTGATTTTGGGAATTTTAATGTTCTTGTTGACCATTATTATTGCCTTGAGTTTTTTTGATTTAGCAGGAGTAATTGGGACTTATCTAATAAAAGGCTTTACTTTCTTAATTGGGAAAGCAATTTTTGTAATACCATTACTCTTTGTTTTAGAAGGTTTAATATTTTTTAATACAAAGTATAAAAAATTTTTATCCCCAACCATTTTAGCAATTTTCATTCTGATTTTAGGAATCTCGGGAATTTTTGGTGCTTTTAATTTAAATCAAAAACAAGGGGGCTGGTTGGGTTATATTTTTAATTCTTTTCTTCAAAAGCTCTTTGGTTTTTGGGTGACCCAGATTATATTTACTACTCTAATTATTGTCGGAGGTTTAATTTTCTGGCAATTTTTTCGCCAACCTCCACCCTTAGAAGAAAAAAAACCCTTAGTTTCGCGAATATTTCAAAAGATAGAGAGATTCCCTAAGTTTAAGGTAAAAGGGGTTGAGCCCATTCCTAAGCCTCAAGAAGTTAAGCTAAAACCTCAGGAAATTAAAATGCCTTCTTTAGAATTAAAAACTAGACCGTTAGAAACTACTCTTGTCAGTAGAACTTATCGATTCCCACCCTTCGATTTACTGGAGACTGATCGGGAGATTCCGAGTAGCGGTGATACTAGAACAAACTCTGCCATTATCAAAAAGACTTTAGAAAATTTTAATATTAGAGTTGAAATGTCAGAAATAAATATTGGTCCAACAGTAACTCAGTATACTTTAAAGCCAGCTGAAGGGGTGAAGTTATCCAAAATTACTAATCTTTCTAATAATTTAGCCTTGGCTTTAGCTTCCCATCCAATTAGAATTGAAGCCCCTATTCCTGGAAGGTCTTTGGTGGGAATAGAAGTTCCGAATAAAGTTAGGGCTCAGGTTAGGTTAAGAAATTTGATTGATAATCCTGATTTTCAAAAATCCGTTTCTAGCCTCCTTTTTGCTTTAGGAAGAGATGTTTCGGGTAATCCGGCCTATGCTGATCTTTCTAGAATGCCCCACCTTTTAGTTGCCGGCTCCACTGGTACTGGTAAAACTATTTTTTTAAACTCCCTAATTTTAAGTCTTCTCTATCGAAGTTCTCCAGAAATTTTGAAACTTATTCTAATTGACCCCAAGAGAGTTGAGTTTTCCATTTACAACGAGTTGCCCCATCTTTTGTGTCCAGTAATCTATGATCCTTCTCGGACAGTCAATGCGCTACATTGGCTGACTAGCGAGATGGAAAGAAGATTCGATGTTTTATCGGAGTTTAAAGCAAGGGATATTGAGAGTTATAATCGGATGATTAAAGAAAAGAGCGAACTAATGCCCTACATTATTTTAATCATTGATGAGTTAGCCGATTTAATGGCGGCTAAAGGCAGGGAAGTAGAGGCAGGTATTGTTAGATTGGCTCAGATGTCAAGAGCGGTTGGAATTCATTTAGTAGTGGCTACTCAGAGGCCATCAGTTGAAGTAATAACTGGTTTAATCAAGGCCAATATTACTTCTAGGACTACCTTCCAAGTAGCCTCCCAAGTTGACTCAAGAACTGTTTTAGATATGGCCGGAGCAGAAAAACTTTTGGGTTTAGGGGATATGCTTTATGTTTCAGCCGAGATTGTCAAGCCAAGAAGAATCCAGGGAGCCTATGTTTCAGAAAAAGAAGTTAAAAAAGTGGTTAATTGGATAAAAAAAGAAAGCGAAAAATTAGAAATTGGAGAAGAAATGAAAGAGGAGCTAACTCAAGATTTAGAAAAAGACTTGAAGGCTTCTGGGAGAGAATTTTTACATGGTTTAGAAGATCCCTTATATGAGGAGGCAAAAAGAGTAGTGGTTGAAGCTAGGAAGGCATCAGCTTCTCTTTTACAAAGAAGATTGAGAATTGGTTATGCTCGGGCAGCTAGACTAATTGATATGTTAGAAGAAAAAGGGGTGGTAGGGCCAGGGGAAGGAGCGAAACCAAGAAAAGTTTATTTAGAATAAAAATTGCTAATTTGAAAGAAATAAATTATTATTAAATAAGAACCTACCTTCGGCAGAACCTTGACTTCTTCGAAATTAAGATGAAAAAGAAAACTGAGCAAAAAAAGGATTTGAAAGAGGCGGTAGCTGAGATTAAACAAAGATTTGGTGAGGGGGCGATTATGAAATTAAAAGAGGCCAAACCAGTCGCTGTTGATGTTATTCCTACCGGTTCAATTTCCTTAGATTTAGCCTTGGGAGTAAGTGGTATCCCTAGAGGAAGAGTAGTTGAAATTTTCGGACCTGAAGGAGGAGGGAAAACAACTTTGGCGCTTCATATTTTAGCTGAGGCTCAAAAAAGAGGAGGTCAAGCAGCCTTTATTGATGCTGAGCATGCTTTGGATCCTGATTGGGCAAAAAGAATCGGAGTAAATGTTGATGATCTTTTAATTTCCCAGCCAGATTCTGGAGAACAAGCCTTAGAGATCGTTGAGACCTTAGTTAGATCAGGAACAGTTGATGTCATTGTTATTGATTCAGTAGCTGCTTTAACTCCTCGGGCGGAAATTGCTGGTGAAATGGGAGAATTTCAAATCGGTCTCCAGGCTAGATTAATGTCGCAGGCCTTGAGAAAATTGTCTAGCATTATTTCAAAAACAAAGACATCGGTTATTTTCTTGAATCAGACTAGGATGAAAATTGGTATTCGCTTTGGAAACCCCGAAACCACCCCAGGAGGATTAGCCCTAAAATTTTATTCCTCAGTGAGAATTGCCTTGAGGAGAATTGCCCAGATAAAACATGGTGAGGAAATTATTGCTAGCAGAATAAAGGCAAAAATAGTTAAAAATAAAGTAGCCGCTCCTTTTAAAACCACTGAATTCGATATTTATTACAATGAAGGAATTTCTTATCTCGCCGATATTTTAAATACCGGAGAGAAAGTGGATATTGTTAAAAAAGCCGGGAGTTGGTTTCAATATGAAAATATAAAACTGGGCCAGGGAATTGAGGGAGCAAAAAAATTTTTAAAAGAAAATCCAGAAATCACAAAGAAAATAGAAAAAGCTATAATAAGCCAAGCCAAATAAAAACGGCCAAAGTTTATAAAATAATTGAGCCGTTTTTTTATTTAGATTACTTGGTGGTATAGGGCAATAATCCTAAATGCCTCGCTCTCTTAATCGCTTTAGCCAGTTTTCGTTGGTGCTTAGAGCAGACTCCAGTTCTTTTTTTTGCCCTAATTTTTCCTGAGCCTGAGATAAATTTCCGCAAAAGTTCTATATCTTTAAAATCAATTTCATTTATTCCTTTTTGACAAAAATAACAATCCATAGTTTTTTACTTCGTAAAAAATTAGAAATTGATTAAACGATTACTTTTTTTAATATTTTTTATTTTCTCTAACAGCTGCAGGTTTTCTAAAGCCCAGCATTGTTTAAATTCTAAATCATTGGGAGAAGTATAATTAAATAAACTTTTCGGCTTTATGTGATCAATTTCAATTTCTCCTTTCAAAAATCTTTCCCAATTCATCCTATTTTTAAACTGTTTCTCCAAATGCTCTTTTAATTCCTCTACTGTGTATCCTACTAAATCCTCCCACCTTCTACCTTTCTTCATTTCTTTTAAACTATTCCTAATTGAAACCTCCATCCGGTGATCTAAATTTCCTTTTGGTGTCTTTCTTTTTTTCCTATTAAAATGCCGGTGTATTTTCCGTTCCTTTTCGGGATTATTTTTTTTCCATTTGGTGCAAGCAATATACCTTTCTTTCTTATGGGTAGCTCTGTATTTTCTACAAATAGCATTAGCTCTTTCGGGATTTTTCTTTCTCCACAATCGCCAATATTCTTTTAATTTCTCTCTATTTCTTCCACGCCATTTTTTATGGTATGTTTTTCTTTTTTCGGGGTCTTTATAAGGCATTACTTAATTATATCACATAAAACCCAAAAGTTAAAGAAATGTTCTGAAAATGGTTTTAATCTTTTGTATTTTTTCTTTATTTTTTCGATGATATTCCTTCTTATTTTTGAGTATCTTTTCCCTATTCTTCTGATAATACTCTTTTTTATTTTGTCGTTCCTTTTCCTTGTCTTTGTAAGCCATAATTCTTATAATTAACTCTCATAGATTGTGAGTACTTGAAAAAATAACAAATAAAACGCTCACTTATTTATTACTTTATTATAAGCATTTTAAGAGTTTTTATTGACCTAGAAAGGGATTTGCGAAACATCAATCTCTTTCTCTCCCTCTTCAATAATGGGAATTTCCTCCTTTTTTGTCCCTTCCTCTGGAGGAGTAGGAGGCACAACTTTTCCCGCTGCCTTAGGCCCTAACTGCATTCTCTGAGCAACAATTTCTGTTCTAAATCTTTGATTGCCAGAAGAATCTTGCCAGGATCTGGTTTGAATCCTTCCTTCAATTAAAGCTAAGCTCCCTTTAGTTAAAAATTGAGAAGCGATTTCAGCTAATCTTCGCCATAGAACTATATTATGGTATTCGGCCCTTTTTTGTTTTTGGCCGGTTTTAGGATCGGTCCAGATTCGGTTAGTTGCTAATCTAAAACTACAAACTGCTTCTCCCGAAGAAAGATTTCTTAATTCCGGATCATTGACTAGACGACCAACTAAAATAACTTTATTAAGATTCATATTTTATTTACTATTTCAATTATAATTATTCACCCAAAATTTCTTCCAATTTTTTTTCAATTTCTTTCAATTCGACCTTTGGAGCCCGCCCGGGTCTTTCAGGAGCTGGAATCTCTTTTCCAGAGACTTTTCTAAGGACTGGTTCTTTTCTAAAGATTTTGGCGGGAATTTCAATTACCTTTTTTTCTTTTTTAGTTATTACATAACGGAGAACTTGACTTTCAGATTTGAGTTTTTTCTCCAAATTCTCCAATTTTTTAGAGTCAAGATGAAAATCTACACTAATTAAATAGGCTGTCCCCCTTTTTTTTATTAGATAGCCCAGTTCTCTCTTAAGAGGATTTTTTACTTTACCTAAACTCCCTCCTTCTTCTTTAATAAAGGAATTTGTCTTTTCAGAAAAATTTTTAATTTTCTCTTCAGAAAGTTCTGGTGAAACTAAATAGGTTAATTCGTAGTACTTCATTTTTTTCTTCAAATTATATTTTAAATTCAATTACATTTCCATTCTGAACTAAATAATCTTTTCCAACTGTTTTTATCCAACCTAATTCCCGGGCTTTTGTCCAAATTCCGGCCTCAACCAGCTTTCGCCAGGAGATTATTTCAGCACGGATGAATTTTTTTTCAAAATCAGAATGGACTTTTCCTCCAGCCTGAGGGCATTTTAGACCTCTTTTTAGGGTCCAGGCTTTTGTTTCTTTTCCTCCGGCAACCGTGAAAAAGGTGATTAAATCAAGAACATTGTAACAACTTAAAATTAACTGGTCAAGCGAGCTTTTTAATTTAAGCTCCCCTTTTTCTTTAAGAGAAAGTTCTGAGATTTCTTCTTCCAGTTTTAAATTAAGAGAGATAGAACTAACCCCTAATTCTTTTTTTAATTCAAATTTCTCTTGACTATGGTTTAGGAGATAAACAATTGGTTTTTGGGTTAAAAATTGAAATTCGTTAAGTTCTGATCTTTCTTTTTCAGTTAAATTAAGTTTCAATATTAATTTTCCTTGAGCTACCGCCTCTCTAACCCTTTTTAAAAGTTCCCATTTTTTTAAATCCTTTTTGCCTTTTGTTTTGATATCTTTTCCTAATTTCAAAAGTAGATTTTCTAGGGTTTCCAAGTCTTTCATTAAAAGCTCAGTTTCAATAATTTCAATATCTCTTTTTGGATCGATGTCGCCTTCAACGTGCTCAATTTTCGGGTTTTCAAAAGCTCGGACTACTTCAACTATGGCATCGCAATTTCTAATATAGCCTAAAAATTGATTTCCCAACCCCTCCCCTTTATGAGCCCCCTTAACTAAACCAGCAATGTCAACAAATTCAATTGTAGTGGGAGTAATTTTTTCCGGTTTAATAACTTTGGCAATTTCTTCCAATCTTTTATCGGGGATAGTAACAAGGCCATAATTTGGATGAATAGTGGTAAAAGGATAAGGGGCAATATCAACTTTCTTTTTTGTTATAGCCTTAAATAAAGTTGATTTTCCAACATTTGGTAAACCAACAATGCCAACTGAAAAAGACATATTAGTATGATATAATAAAAATATATGAAAATCAACCCTAATATTTTTCGAGCTTACGATATCCGAGGGGTTTTCCCGAGTGATTTAAATGAAGAAGTAGCCTATCGAATAACTTTAGCGTATACTTATTTGTATCCATGGGCTGAAAGAATAGTTGTTGCTCATGATCCGCGCACAAGTTCTCCTGCCTTGACTGCGAAAATTACTAAGGCCTTAATTGAAACCGGTAAAGAAGTAATAGATATTGGTATAGCTCCCGACCCCTTATTTTATTTCTCAGTTTTTCACTACCGTTTCGATGGTGGCATTATGGTTAGCGGCTCTCATAATCCTAAAGAGTATAACGGGCTTACCTTACATATTCGAAAACCAGATAAAGAAATTAGCGAAGATGCTATTGGAAAAGATTTAGAGAAGATAAAAGAGCTAGTTATAAGAAATGAAAAATTAAAGAGACAGAATAAACAGGGGAGAGTGACTACTTTCCATCCTACGAAAGACTATATCAATTACGTAACAGACAGAATCAACCTGAAGCGTTCCTTAAAAATCATTATTGATTCGGGTAATGGGGCTGTTGGGTTTTTGCCTGAAAAAATTTTTAAAAAACTTGGTTGTCAAGTTAAAACAATTTACGGTGAATTCGATGGGGCATTTCCTCATCATTTACCCGATCCTTATCAAGAAAAAAATATCAAGGATATTAAAAAAATGGTTGTGAGAGAAAAAACCGATTTAGGTTTTGCTTACGATGGTGACGGGGATCGGGTTGCACCAATTGACAATCAGGGGAGGGTAGTGAGAGGCGATTTTTGTCTCTTGATGTTAGCCCAGCAGGTCCTCAAAAAGAAAAAGGGGCCAATTGTTCACGATATGAGAGTTTCCAAAGCCTTTTTAGATGAGATAAAAAAGAGGGGAGTAAAAACTTATTTTTCCATTTCTCATCACAATGCCGTTATTGATAAAATTATCGAAAAAGGAGCTGTTTTCGGAGGTGAGATTACTTATCATTTTTTGTTTCCGCTCGACTATTATCTTTGTGACGATGCTATCTTTTCTTCTCTAAAATTAGCTGAAATTTCTTCAGAATATAAAAATTTTGCTAAATATATCGATAGTCTGCCCCGTTATCATACAAGTCCAGAGGTATTTATTGATTCGACTGACGAAGAAAAGTTCAGAATTATTAAAAATTTACAGAAATATCTCAGAAGAAATAATTATGATTTTATTGATATTGATGGGGCACGGATTAATTTCCTTCATGGTTGGGCTTTAGCCCGGGCAGCTAATACCACTCCAATTATAAAATGCCGCTTTGAAGGCGATACCAAAGAACATTTAATTGAGATAGAAAAAAAGGCTTTGGAGATTTTCAAAAAAGTTGGAATTCCTGTAACAAAAAAAACCTACCAAGAGTTAGGTTTCGAATGAGAATGAGAACAGTTCTCATTTGGGACAGACCGTTATATAAGGCCCATTTTCTTTTTAACTTTGCACATTGTAGATTGGGCTAAAACTCTAGCCTTCCCTGCTCCTTTTTCCAAGATATTTTTGATATAAACTTCTCTTTTGAGAAGCCCTTTTTTCTTTTGGCGAAAAGGTTCTAAAGAATTTATTAAAAGTTTTATTAGAGATTTTTTGAATTCTTCGTAACCCCTGCCTTTAAAATTCCTTTCTATTTCTCTAATTGACTTTCCGCTAAAGAGGGAATAAATAGTTAAGAGATTAGAAATTCCTGGTTTTTTGATAGGGTTATATTTTATTTTTTTCCTTGGATCAGTAATGGCTACCATTATTTTTCTCTTAATTCTTTCTGGGCTGTCAAAAATTCCAATACAACCTTTAGGGTCGTCAGTTTTTGACATTTTCTTTTTTGGACCCTGCAAAGACATAATTTTTGCCCCTATTTTAGGAAGAAGAACCTTAGGTACTTTAAAAGTTTTACCAAATTGCCGATTAAATTTTCTAGCAATAGTTCTAGCTAGTTCAACATGTTGCTGTTGGTCTTTACCAACTGGAACTAAATCAGTTTGATACAATAAAATATCAGCAACCATTAATAAAGGATAATTCAAAAGTCCGGCATTAACGTACTCTGGATGTTTTTTTGTCTTTTCTTTAAATTGGGTCATCCTTTTTAATTCTCCTAAAGGAGTTATTGTGCCTAGTAGCCAAGCCAATTCAGCGTGCTCTTTTACCTGAGACTGAACAAAAAAGATGCACTTTTCTGGATTTAAACCAGCTGCCAAATAGGAGATAGCTAGCTCCTGAATATTCTCTTGAAGCCCTTCAGTTTTGTAGGGAGTAGTTATGGCATGTAAATCAACAATACAAAAAACACACTCATTTTTCTCTTGGAGCTCAACCCAATTCTTTATAGCACCCAAATAATTCCCTATATGTAATTCACCTGTTGGCCTGACGCCACTAAAAATCCTCATAATTTAAGTCGAATTAACAGTTTTTTAGTTAATCAGTTTTTAAATTTTAACATAAATTGATATTTTTCGAAAGCAAAGTCTTCTTAATTCCGATCAATTAATTTTCTTCGTAATAAAACGGAGTTCTTTCATTTAATATGTCGACAGCTCGATAGTTCCCCTTTCTTCTTATATCAGCTTCGTATTTAACGGTTATCTTTTTTTCCTTTGTGAGTATTCCTACTCCATGGTGAGGTAAAAGTTCAGTTTCTTTATTAATAGCAAAAATACCTAAGCTTCCCGGCTTGGGAGTAAGAGTACATCTTATTGCCCGAGGGAGAAATTTCTCTTCAAGATTGATATCATATCTAGTTTTATGAAAAGCATAATATTTTAAGTCCGTTTCTATGGCAGTCTTATAAAGATCGTTTCTGATTTTTCTGAATTTGGCAGGTAATTCTTTATCTTTGATGTTGAGATTGTAAACATCAAAGAGATCTTCAAGAGAATGGGCTCTAGAATTAATACTGGTAAATAAAGTAGGGAAAAGTCCTTCTATTTTTTCTCGAATAATTTTGTTTCCCTTATTGAACTTCTTGGATATTTCTCTGAGGTTCTCTTTATACTTTTTTCTAAATTCAGGTAGTACAGTTGTGATTTTAGCTAAATCATGGAGTCTTATAGTGTCAGTTATACCGAGTTCTTTAATGAATTCGTTGACATAGTTGCAATAGTTTACTGCTTCTCTTTTTGAAATACCAAAAAAATTATGGAAAACTACCCCTTCAGTTAAAATAATAAACTTTGCCCCTGGCTTATAAATACTATAGATTAATTGAGTAATGTCAAATAACCTTAAGATAAAGCCTAATTCTCCTAAATCAGGTTTTCTCCGCGTAGTTTTTAAAAGATTGGGAGACTTAAAAGGCAATCCCAAAATCGTAAATTCTATAGACTTTCTCTTTTTGATAAAATAATCTATTCTTTCAGTAAGAGTTTTTCTAAAATTTTTGATATATTTTATTTTCCCCGCTCTTATTTCCGGATTTTGAAAAATTCTTAAAATATTTGAAGCAATATCAAGATTTTTATCAAATCTAAAATCAACATCAGATATTCTCTGGATCTTCTTGACAAATTCTTTTAACTGAAAATCCGAAATTCGAATTTTCTTAAGAGTTTTGTATTTTTTTTGCTCCAGCCCCACCTCAAAAGGTTGGATTGAAGAAATTAAAGAATGAACTAGTAATTTATTAAAGTAGTTTATTTTCATAATAGAAAGAAAAGAGAGGCTGAGGCCAATATTTAATTGACATCAGCCTCCTTGGGTTTGTAGTAAAAGGGTTGGTCTTCTTGATCATCGTCAACATAGACTGCTACGACTTCTCTATACCCTAATAGGATTCGTATTAATAGCGTTGCTAAATGAGTAATCTCGACTGGTCCCTTTGGTATTACCACAGGTATCCCATGATGAGGAGGACGCACTGTTGGTATTCTAAAGCAAAACCTCTCTGGTTTATAAGTGATGCTGAAATATAAGTGCTGAGGAAATCGCTTAGCTATTATTTCGGTTTTCGCTTCGTTAAATGCTACATATTTCCATGCTATTTCTTTTGCTCGATCCCTTAAAAACGCTCTTAGTTCTCTATGGCGAGAAGTCATATCTATATAATGATCCCCATAATAGATAACTATAAGATCTTTTAATGGAATCTTGGTTACATCTTGGGACCAGAACATTACCTCCACAAAGGGGTCTATCTGGGATCGGTATCTAAACCACTCTTCTCCAGTTCTTCCTTCCTTTAGTCGTCTCAGATTTTCTAAAGATTTTTGATATCTCTCATTAAATTCGGGTCCTTCTATTGCTTTTTTGAGATCTTTGATCTTTATTATCTTTTCTCCTCCAAGAAGTTTAATGAATCTTTTCATTGTCTCTAGGTACAAAGCCACATCTTCTTTTGATGCCCCAAGTAAACCTCGATATGCTTCCCCTTCTGCAAGTACAGTCCATTCTATCCCGGGTGGATATTCAGTTTTGACAGCTTCGTTTATCTGTAAAAGTCTTTGAACAAAGATTAGCTCTCCCAGATCAGGCGTTCTCCGGTTGGTTTTTAATGGATTTTTGTAGTTCTTAAATGGCCAGGCTATAAAAATTATCTTGATTGGTTCTCCTTCTCCGACGAATTCCTCAATCTTATTTAGATAGTGAACTCTTTTTGTTGCCTTGTCAATGTCTCGGTCTCCGTGTTTCTGAAAGAACTGAATTTGTCTCCAGATTCTTCTAATTTCTCCTTTCCTAGTTCCTGCTAATTTATTAGGAACCCAGAAAAAGCGCTGGTTTTCTTCTATCGCCTCCCTAATCGATCTAAGGTGTTTGCTTGGTATCCTGTCCACCGACAGTCTTCCGTTTTTCATTTCTAACCCTTTTACCCATTCTTCTATTTTTCCTTTTCTCATTCTATCTACCTCCTTTTTAAGGTGCTTTTTCTCTGGAACTAAAAAACCCTCTTTTTAGAGAGGGTGGTTTTGGCTCAAAATCTGTTTTTAAAAACTTAACATATAAGATCGATCCTTAAACCAAAACCACTCCTTCCAAAAAAGGGGTACCAATTAACTTCCCAAGTTATAATCTTTCTAAGGTTTCCCATACTTTTTAGTTTTTCTACTTAATAACTTATCTTAATCAAGAATACTTGTCAAGAGCTTTCCAAATTACGATTATTAGATTTCAATTACCACTGGTAATATCATTGGCCTTCTCTGAGTCCTGGTATATAAAAATTGACCGATTTTCTTTCTTATTTCATTTTTAACATGAGCCCAGTTAACTGCTCCTCCTGAACCAGTGGCTTTGTTAACAATATCTATTACTTTTTTCCGGGTTTTTTGTAATAACTCCTTTGACTCTCTAAGATAAACAAACCCTCTTGATATTATATCAGGAGAACCCCTAACTTTACCAGTTTTTTTATCAACCACAGCCACAATGACAAACATTCCATCTTTGGCTAAAATTTGGCGGTCTCTCAAGACAACCTCACCCACATCACCAATTCCTAATCCATCAATCATTACATAATTTGAAGGAATAGCCCTTTTTTCGATAAAAATTCTTTTTTTATTTAAATTAACAACCTGGCCATTTTCAGCTATCACTATATTTTTTTCTGATAGGCCCATCTCTTTAGCTAATTTGCCATGGTTAACTAGCATTGAATATTGTCCATGAATTGGCAAGAAGAACTTTGGTCTAATGATTTTAATCATTTGCTTTAACTCTTCTTTCTGGGCATGACCCCCAGCATGAATATCCATCATTCTATAGTGGAAAACCTTAGCTCCTTGTCTTAAAATATTATCTTTTAAAAACTGGACTGTTCTTTCGTTACCCGGGATAACTGAAGAAGAAAGGATGACCGTATCTCCCCTTTTGATTCTAAGAGAAGGATGTTCTTTATTGACAATTCTCATTAAGGCGGCTGATCTTTCTCCCTGAGCCCCGGTGCAAAGAATAGTTATTTTTGAGTCAGGATAATTTACAATTTCTTTGGTTAGAATTTTTGTTTTCTTTTTTATCTTGACATATCCCAAAATCTTTGAAATCTCAACATTAGTTTTCATTGAATAGCCTTCGATTACCACTTTCCTTCCATATTTCTCAGATAAAGTAATGATTTGTTGAATCCGATTAATTAAAGAAGCAAAAGTAGCAGCAATAATTCGGCCGGTAGATCTTTTAAAAATTTTCTCTAAATTTTCTAAAATTTCTTTTTCTGAAAAAGAATGACCTTCTTCTTCAGCTCCGGTGGAGTCTGACATCAATAGTAAAATTTTTCTTTTACCAATCTTTTTTAATTTCCAAAAGTCGGTTGGTAAATCATTTATTGGATTTTCATCAAATTTAAAGTCAGAGGTATGGAAAATATTTCCCACTGGGGTTTCAATAAACAGCCCTAAATTATCAGGAATATTATGATTCATTCTCAAAAATTCAATTTTAAAGGGACCAAGTTTTATTTTTGACCTATCTTTAATTTCGCGAATATTCAATTTTGGTCGGAGAGGAAAATCCTCCTGCCTTTTTAAGATAATCCCTCGAGTTAAAGGAGAGGCAAACATAGGCAGACCATCAATTTTTTTAATTAAATAGGGAATTGCCCCGATGTGGTCGTAATGGCCATGGGTAAAAACTATCCCTAAAATATTTTTTTCTTTGCCTTTAAGATAAGAAATATTAGGGACAATATAATCAATTCCAGGCATATCTTCCTCTGGTAACCTGAATCCCATATCAATAATTAAAATCTTCCTTTTGTATTCCAGGAGCATCATATTCCGGCCAATCTCACCCAGGCCGCCCAGAGGGATTATTCGGAGATTTTTTTGTTTCTTTGGTTTAGTCATGTTTATCAAATCAAAAATCAAATATTAAAAATACAGATTAAAATTCAAAAATTTTAAATTTTGATTTTTGCATTTTAAATTTAAGCGAAGCAAAGATGCGGGTAGGAGGACTTGCACCTCCATGGGATTTTTCCCACAAGTTCCTGAAACTTGCGCGTCTTCTAATTCCGCCATACCCGCTCATTTTAAAAAATCTAAATTTTTTGGCATTTTTTTTAAAGGTTTTTTCCAGCGAAGTTTTGGTATTTTTTTATAATTTTTATTTTTTATCCAACCAGATTTTGTATAGTAATAGCAGGCTCCCTGTTTTTTTTCAAATAAACGATAATCGTTTTTACATTTTTTGTTGATCCAATTAGCCATTTTCAATTCAGAATTTGAAGAATTAATTGCTAAATGGCCGAAATTTGGTGAAACAACAATGAAATCACCCCTCTTGGCCTTAACTACATAGACATCTTTTACAACATTTCCTTTACACTTTTGCATCAAAAAGATTACTTCCCCCTTTAAAATAAAATAGATTTCTCCGTATTTATTAGAATGCTCATGACCTTTGGTTTTAACAAATTCCCTCCCTAACATTCTGGAAGGAATAGAGGTTATATCATACCTTAAACTATTTTTTTCTTTAATTCCTCTCCAGACATAATAAAGTTCAAAATTTTGAGCAGTTTTTGCCCACCTTTGATCATAGAGAACATTTTCCATTTCTTTTAAGAATCGGATTTTGGGTTTGGTTTTTACCATTTCCATGCCCTCTTTGTCTTAATGTACCAATTCGTCGCGGCACGCGTCCGAGCCCACAGATTATGTGCTCGGCGCTAACACCGCTCCTTAGAAACCCACGGTTTCTAACGCTCGCTTTCAGCTCGCTGTTTTCCTTCATGGGGACGCCACCCACCCACCACCCTCCCGCTTCGCGGGCCCCTACCCAGTTTCCCCGACCCCCTTTGTGAAAATTGGTCCATTATTTCCAAGCCCTTCGTGTTCGGATATACCAATTTTCAATTCCTGAAAATCTTTTTGAAGGGTCAGTAATTATCTTTACATTTATTCCCCTTATTTCTTCAGAGACAAAATAAATATAATCGGGATTGCACAAAAATACAACCGGAGCATCACTAATTAGAATTTTTTGGAATTCTTGATATTTTTCTGCCCCCTCTTTTTGGTTTTGAATCTGGCGTCCTTCCTCCAGTAATTTGTCAACAATTTCATTTTCATAAAGGGCTAAGTTTAATCCCGGGTCTTTTTTCTGGGAGGAGTGCCAGAAGGGAAAGGGGTCGGGAAAAGCACCCAAAACTTCACCAAATAATAAAACCTCATAATCTCGCGGTTTAATAATATCTCTTTTCAGGGCGGAGATATCGGAAGTCTTGATTTCAATTTCTACTCCTAGGGCCCGCCACTGATTTTCCAAAAGATTGGCAATCTCTATTAAAAATGGCTGATTAACTGTTACTAAAGAAAATTTGAGCGGTAAGACTTCTTCAGGCGCTTCAAAACAAACTTCATTTAATTTTGCCCTAGTGGTTTTACTTACTAGGCCGGTACCTTTTTTAAACCCCCAAGGTTCCAAGATCTCTTCTTTGTATTTTTCCTGAAATCTGATTACTGCCTTTTTGGTCAAATCTCCAAAAAGACCGGTAATTTTTCCTTCAGGATAAACATTGGGATCTTTAGCTAGACATTTTTGAAGTTCTTGAACTTCTGTTCCCCGAGAACCTGATTTTAAGTCGCTTTTAAATTGAAAAGCCTTCTCTTTTTCAATAGTTTTTTCTCTTAGACCTTTTTCATTTTCAAGGAACCCTGCCTCATCTAAAATTTCTTTAGCCTTTTCAATATTAAATTGATAAGTTTTAGAAGGGGGTGAAAATCCATAAATTTCTGGTAAAATCGGGGAGTCGACAATTTTTCCTTGCCCTATTAGAATTTTTTCTACGATTTCAGTCTTGTTGGTTCCATAATTTAAGGCCTTTCTTACTTTTTTTTCAGCCAAAACCTCTGATTTTTCGGGATTGAAAAATACGGCAAAATATCTTGGTAGAGAGAGATGATAATCTAAAAATTGATTCTTTTTTAAAAGATGGTAATTTTTTAGTGAAATAATTGAGAATCCTTTAATTTCTCCTTTTTTGATATTCCCAATTAAATCTTCTTCTTTCTCAAAAAACTGAAAAGAGATTTCAGAAATATTTGGAATTTTACCAAAATAATTAGAGTTTGAGGTTAAAGCCAGAGATTTTATAAAGCCTAACTCGTCTTTTTTTACCTCTTTTAATTTATAAGGCCCAGAACCAATAGGATTTGAATTATAAATTGCTAAAGGAAAATTTTGGGGAGAAATGTCCTGCCAGATATGTTTTGGCAAGATTTTTAAGGTTAGATTTTCGAGAAAGGCAGAATAAGGATTTTTTAGTTTAAAACGGATAGTAAAATCCGAGATTTTTTCAATTTCTACTCCCAGCCAAGCTGCTCGGAGGGGGCTTTTGTAATCAGGGTCTTGGATTGTTTTTATAGTAAAGATTATGTCATCGACTGTTAATGGAGATTTATCGTGCCAAGAGACATTCTTTTTTAAATGAAATTCGAAAACCCTTCCCTCTTCTTTAATTTCAGGATAATTTTGGGCTAAATCGGGAACAATCTGACCATCTTGGGTATACTTCATTAAACCGGAAAAAATGAGTTCGACTAAATCTCGATCGACATCTTTGGTTGGAGCATAAATTGGATTGATAAATCTTGGGAAACCTACTACCCCTTCAATATAAACTCCACCCGAAGCAGGCCTTATTTCCGTATTTTTGAAATAAAAATTGATTAAAAGAAAAATAAAAGAACTAAAGGCTAAAATTAAGAAAATAAAAAAAGAAATTTTTTCTTTTTTATTTAAAACTTTTAAAAACTGCCTCCACTGTAACTTAGAAGGCATCCTTCCTCCAACTTTCTTAGAAATCGGGGACCACAAAAATTTTTTGAGAGAGTTTAAAAAAACCTTTATCTTAAATTTACTTGACATTTAAAATCAGAGAATTAGATTCAAAAGGGCTAAGATAATAAAAAGAACCCCTAAGATAATAGTAGCCCCCAAAAATTTTTTTTGGATACCCCGACGAGTAGCATAGAAACCACCGGTTTCACCAAAGGCAGAACCTAAAGCAGTCCCTCTTTGCTGTAAAAGAATAAAGATAAGTAAAAATATTGTAACGGTGATTTGAAAAATTGGCAAATAATTACTCATAAAAGATTATTTTTTAATAAAAATTGAGACAATAACGCTTAATCCCCAGACAATAATTATAGTCCAAAAAAAGGATGTGATGCCAGAAATTTTTAGTTCAGGGAAGATAAAATCAACAATCCAAACCATCCCCATGTTTATTATTAAAGTAAATAAACCAAAAGTTAAAATTCTGAGAGGCAGAAAAATTTTTTTCAAGATTGGCTTAATAAAAAAATTAATTAAGCCTAAAACCAGACCAGATAGGAGCAAAACTTGGAAGGAGCCGGTAAATTCTACTCCTCGGACAAATTTAGTAGCCAAAAAAAGACCTAAGACCCCAGCAATGATTTGTAAAATTAAATGCCTCACTTATTGAGAATAAAAGATTTTTTAATTAATGTCAACCCAAAAACCTCTTTTTTCTCAATTTTCTATGATAAGAAATGGCAAATCGGTGAGCTTCATCCCGGAGCTGCAAAATTAAATTAAAAATTTCTCTAGAAAGATTTTTTAATAAAATTGGCTTTTTTTGATTCTCAATATAAAGTTTATTTCCTTTCTTAGCAAGAGCAATAACCTTAATATTTTTTGTTTCTGAGCGGGCAGCTTTTAATTGGGTTTTTCCTCCATCAATTAAGATTAAGTCTGGCCGGCCCCATTCTGGATGTTGAAATCTCCGAAATAAAATTTCCCTTATCATTGCTAAATCATTTGATTTCCCAGTAATTTTTATTTTAAATTTTCGATAAAAATTTTTATCAGGTTCTCCGTTTATAAACACCACCATTGAACCAGTAGCTAAATTTCCTTGAAAGCCAGAAACGTCATAGGCTTCAATTCTCTTGATTCCCCTTTTAATTTTAAGAAGTTTTTTTAAGTTTTTTTCGGTATTTCTCCATTCAAAAATTTTTGCCTGTCTGTCAAAACCCACGGCTTCAGACACTGGCAGGCGGGTATGAGAGAGAATTTTTCTTAAAGCCCTAATTTGATCTCTAATTTTTGCTGCCTTTTCAAATTTTTTTTCTTTTGCTACCTTTTTCATTTCTTTTTTTAAATCTTTTAATACCTGAATTTTCTTTCCCTGGAGAATTTTTTTCAAACTTTTAACATTTCTCTGACATTCATTTTTTATTTGATAAAAGACCTGGGGAATTTGTTGGCTAAGTTTCGATTTCAAAAGGCAGGGAGCTGGACATCTATCTAGTTGATACCAAAGGCAAGGTCTTTTTGGTAAATTTTTACAGGACCTATAAGGAAAAACCTTTCTTAAAATTTTTAGAGTTTGTTTTAGAGCCCTACCTTCAACAAATGGCCCAATGAATTTAGTTTGTAGTTTGTAGTTTGTAGTTTGTAGTTTAATTTGGTGGGTCCAAAAAACTCTTGGGAAATCCTCTTTTGTTATTCCGGTATAAAAGAAGTTTTTATCATCTCGCCAAATTACATTGTATTTTGGTTGATGTTTTTTAATTAAATTTGCCTCTAAAATTAGAGCCTCAATTCCTGAATCAGTTTTTAAAAATCCAATTTTTTTTGTTTGATTTAAAAAAAGATCTTCTTTAAACCCAGGTTGTTGAAAATGATTTTTTATTCTTTCTTGAATATTGGCCGCCTTGCCAATATATAATTTTCTTCTTCTATTCAAAAAGCAATAAACTCCCGGTGCTTTTGGAAGTTTTTTAGTTTCCCCCTTTTTTATAAATCGAAATCCTTTCATATTAAAGATTTTAATCTAAAATTTTTGATTTTTCAATAGATACCTATTGTTGAAATTTTTTAAAATTTCAGATATAATAGGAAGTTAATTATGTTCAAAGATTTTATTAAAATTCGGGGAGCTAAAGTTCACCCCGTAAAATTCGCTTCGCTCATCACGTGGCAAGTAATCTAAAAATATGACCAAGAATGTGATAAAAATCAGAGGAGCGAGAGTACATAACTTGAAGAATATAAACTTAGATATTCCCCGAAATAAACTGGTAGTTATTACTGGAATTTCAGGTTCTGGTAAGAGCTCTTTAGCCTTCGACACCTTATATGCCGAAGGACAGAGAAGATATGTTGAGAGTTTATCTGCCTACGCCCGTCAGTTTTTAGGAGTAATGGATAAGCCAGAAGTTGATAAAATCGAGGGAATTTCCCCGGCAATCTCAATTGACCAAAGAAAAGCAGCTCACAATCCTCGCTCCACTGTTGGAACAATTACCGAAATTTATGATTATCTAAGATTATTATTTGCCCGAGTTGGTAAACCCCATTGCCCAAAATGTGGAAAGGAAATTTCTCGTCAAACTATTGATCAGATAACTAAACAAATTTTGAAATTGCCTAAAAGAACTAAGATTTTAATTTTAGGACCAGTGATTCGCGGCCGAAAAGGAGAACGCCGGGGCCTAATAGAAGAAATTCAAAGATCAGGATTTGTCAGGATAAGAATAGATGGAATTTTGCATCGAGTAGAAGAAGCCCTATCTCTAACCTTAGATCGAAAACGGAAACATAATATTGAAGTAGTTGTTGATAGATTAATAATTGAAAAGGATTTAGATAGATCAAGATTAGTTGATTCCCTGGAGATAGCCTTAAAATTAGGAAAAGGAATAGTAATAATAAATCGAAAATCAAAAGATTTGCTATTTTCCGAACATTTTGCCTGCGAGAGATGTGGAGTTTCTTTGCCAGAATTGGAACCTCGTATTTTCTCTTTCAATTCTCCCTATGGGGCCTGTTCTCTCTGCCAAGGCTTAGGAGAAAGATTAGAGATTGACCCAAAATTGGTTATTCCTAATCCTAACTTATCAATTGCTGAGGGAGCAATTTTCCCCTGGGCTCACGCCTCCCATAAAGTTGGCAGACAGGGTTATTATTGGTGGAAACTTCAAGGTTTAGCTGATAAACATAATTTTTCATTAAATACTCCAATAAAAGATTTGTCAAAGAGAGCTGTTAATTTAATTTTATACGGCGATGAAGAACTTGAAGGAGTAGTCTCTAATTTGGAAAGAAGATATCATGAGACTGATTCAGAATATGTTCGTCAGGAAATTGAGCAGTATATGATTAAAAGAAAATGTGAACAATGTCAGGGAAAAAGATTAAAATCTGAGGTATTGGCAGTTAAGGTAGCGGGAAAGTCAATTGATAAAATTGTTGAAGTGAGCATTAAAAACACAAAAAAGTTTTTTAGAAATTTATTAAACCAAAAACCCTTTGTCCTGAGCCCTAATGAGCAAAAAATTGCCCAACCTATTATTAAAGAAATCCTTGACCGTCTTCAGTTCCTGATTGATGTCGGTTTGGATTATTTAACCTTAGATCGAAAAACTCAGACCTTAGCTAGTGGAGAAGAACAAAGAATAAGATTAGCTACTCAAATTGGCTCCCATTTAACTGGTGTTTTATATATTTTAGATGAACCTTCAATTGGTCTTCATTCAAGAGATCAAAGCCGACTTATTGGAACTCTAAAAAAATTAAGAGACCTTCAAAATACTGTTGTCGTTGTTGAACATGATCCCCAGACAATAATGGCAGCTGATTGGATAATTGATATTGGGCCAGGAGCGGGAAAGCGAGGTGGACGGATTATTTTTCAGGGAACACCAAAACAATTATTAAAAGCAAAGACTCTGACTGGAGATTATATGGCCGGAAGAAAGAAAGTTGAAATTACAAAGTCAAAACTAAATACCCTCCCATCACCCTTCCGCCAGAAAGGCAGGCTCCTCGTCAAAGTTCCCACCAAAGTCTTGGCTTCGTCAGGTAAGCAAAACCATTTAATTATTAAAAAAGCAGCTGAGCATAATCTGAAGAATATTAATGTTAGAATTCCCTTGCAAAAATTTGTCTGTATTGCTGGAGTCTCAGGTTCTGGGAAAAGTTCTTTAATGAATGATATTTTAGCCAAGGTTTTAATGAGAGAATTCTATAGAGCAAAAGAAGAACCGGGAAAATTTGAAGAGATATTAGGAACTGAATTTTTGGATAAAGTAGTTTTAGTTGATCAGTCTCCCATTGGTCGAACTCCTAGGTCAAATCCAGCGACTTATACTGGTGCCTTTTCTTATATTAGAGATCTTTTCTCAAAGACTAAAGAAGCCAGAATCAGAGGATATCGACCCGGCCGTTTTAGTTTTAATGTTAAAGGCGGGAGATGTGAGGCCTGTCAGGGTCAAGGCCAGATTAAAATCGAAATGTATTTTCTCCCTGATGTCTATATTGAATGCCAGGAATGTAAAGGGAAGAGATTTAATAAAGAAACCTTAAAGATTGAATATAAGGGGGAAAATATTGCCCGAGTTTTAGAGATGACGGTTGAAGGGGCTTTAAATTTTTTCAAAAATATCCCCAGCCTTTCTCGAAAATTAAAAACACTCAATGATGTTGGTTTGGGTTATCTCCAGATTGGTCAACCAGCTCTTTCTCTGTCTGGTGGGGAGGCCCAGAGAGTAAAGTTAGCCACCGAGCTTTCTAAAAAATCAACTGGAAAGACTTTATACATTTTAGATGAGCCAACTACTGGTCTCCACCCCGATGATATTAAAAAATTACTTTTTGTCTTGCGAGAATTAGTGAACCGGGGAAATACAGTTTTAATTATTGAGCATAACTTAGATGTGATAAAAAATGCTGACTGGATTATTGACCTAGGACCAGAGGGAGGGGAGAAAGGGGGTTATATTGTTGCTACAGGTGCACCAAGAGAAATTATTAAAAATAAAAAAAGTTATACCGGATACTATTTAAAACAAGTTTTGGCTAATTCCCATTTTAATAAGTACTCTTGACATATTTTTTTGTCTAAATAATAATAAAAAGAGAATTAGCACTCAAAGGTTGGAACTGCTAAATATTATTTAAAGATGAAAAAAATAAAACTATGAGAATTAAACCTTTATCCGATCATATCCTTATTGAGCCTCTAAAAGTGGAGGCGAGAACTAAGACCGGGATTTTGCTTCCTGAAACCGCCGAAAAAGAAAGACCAGAACAAGGGAAGGTAATCGCCGTTGGACTAGGGAAAAAGACTTCCTCGGGTAAAGTTATCCCCCTTGAAGTAAAAGAGGGGGACATTGTTCTTTTTACCAAATATGGGCCAAATGAGATAAAAATTAATAATAAAGAATATTTAATTGCTAAAGAGGAAGATATTTTAGCAATAATTGAATAATCGCTCGGCAGTTAATTTTCAAAGTACCGGCTGTCCGAATCCCAGCGAGATTCGGCAACCTGCGTTCTCGACCTGTCACCCCTCGCATTTGCTCGGGGACCATGCTGACAGGCCTGCGAAAGCTACTTTGAATCTTACTACCTCGCTCTATATGGCAAAACAAATTAAATATCAAGAGGCAGCTCGGAAAAAATTAAAAATTGGGGTTGATAAATTAGCTAATGCAGTAAAAGTCACCTTAGGCCCTAAAGGCCGAAATGTGATTTTGGATAAAGGTTTCGGAGCCCCTACTATCACTAATGATGGGGTAACTATAGCCAAAGAAATTGAGTTAGAGGATAAAGTTGAGAACTTGGGAGCAGAAATTGTTAAAGAGGTAGCTTCAAAAACTAATGATGTGGCCGGAGACGGCACCACCACAGCCGTAGTTTTAGCCCAGGCAATAATTTCTGAAGGTTTAAAAAATGTGGCAGCCGGAGCCAATCCCCTGGCAATCAAAAGAGGAATTGAAAAAGGAACTAAAGTAGTGGTGGAGGTTCTAAAAAAAATGGCAAAGCCAGTCACTGCCAAAGAAGAGATTGCTCAAGTAGCTACTATCTCTGCCGAAGACCAGGAGGTTGGGAATTTGATTGCCGAAGTCATGGAAGAAGTTGGAAAGGATGGAGTAATAACGGTTGAGGAATCAAAAACCTTCGGATTAGAAAAAGAGATTGTCAAGGGACTTCAATTTGACAGAGGTTTTGTCTCTCCCTATATGATTACCAATTTGGAGCGAATGGAAGCTGAATACAAAGATCCCTATATTTTAATTACTGATAAAAAAATTTCCGCTCTACCTGAAATTCTGCCGGTATTGGAAAAAGTTGCCCAAACTGGAAAAAAAGAGTTAGTAATTATCGCTGAAGATATTGAAGGAGATGCCTTGGCTACTTTAGTTGTTAATAAGCTCCGGGGAGTATTTAATACTTTAGCAGTAAAAGCTCCTGGCTTTGGAGAGAGAAGAAAAGAAATGCTACAAGATATTGCCGTGGTGACAGGAACTACGGTAATTTCTGAAGAAGTTGGTTTAAAATTAGAGAATATTGAATTGAAGATGTTAGGAAAAGCAAGGAAAGTTGTTTCCACAAAAGAAAGTACTACCATTGTTGAAGGGAGAGGTAACAGAGAAGACATCGAAGCCAGAATTAAGCAAATTAAAAAAGAACTTGAGGCAACAACTTCTGAATTTGATAAAGAGAAATTACAGGAAAGATTGGCAAAGTTAGTTGGAGGGGTGGCGGTGATTAAAGTGGGAGCAGCTACTGAGGTAGAGCAAAAAGCTCGTCAGCATAAAACCGAGGATGCCTTGTCAGCCACTCGGGCAGCAGTAGAAGAAGGAATCGTTCCCGGTGGGGGAGTGGCCCTTTTAAGATGTATTAAAGATATCGAGGAGTTAGAAATGAAAGGCGACAAAAAAACCGGAATTGATATTTTAAAAAGAGCAATTGAGGAACCAATAAGACAAATTGCCCAAAATGCTGGCATGGATGGTGCAGTGGTTGCTGAAGAAGTGAAAAAGGGGAGGGAAAGCTTCGGTTTTAATGCTCAGACCTTAGTTTACGAAGATTTAATGAAATCAGGGATTGTTGATCCAACAAAAGTTGTTAGGTCAGCCCTAGAAAATGCTGCCTCAGCTGCCAGTATGTTTTTAACAACCGAGGTAGTAGTGGCTGAAAAAGAAGAAGAAAAAGAGAAAAAGACTCCACCTATTCCCGGAGGATTTTAAATGACCCAAAAGCAATTTTTTCCAAAGCCCCTCTAGGGGCTTTTGTATTGACTCATTTTTAGTTATAATAGAATAATATGGGGAAAACTAAACCAAAAAAAATCCCTAGACGAACTCGCAAACCAGTAATTACCGAAACAGTTTCAATTATTGCTCATCAGTTGAAGTCTCCCCTTTCGGTCATTAAAGGATATTTAGAAGCTCTAATTTCTGGTGATTGCGGGAGAATAAGTTCTTTTCAGAAAGAATACCTTTCCGACGCTCTTGAGAATGTTGAGAGAATGAAAAAAAATATTGATGATCTTTTAATTGTCCAGAGAGTTGAGGAAGGAAGATATGAAATAGTTACTAAGCCCCTATCATTAGAGGAAATAGTCTTTCAGATTTTAGCCGATTTTTCTCTTTGGGCTAAGGCTTTGAATTGCCAGATTTTATTTAAAAAGCCTAAAGCACTACCTCGGGTCCTTGGCGATCCTAAGGGTATTAGAGAGGTGATTGAGAATTTAATTTCCAATGCCATGAAATATAGTCGGGGAAGAGGAAAAGTGGAAATTTCTATCTCTTTAAAGGCAAAGAATGAAAAACTCATCTTTGCTTGTAAAGATAATGGAGTTAGTGTTCCTAAAAAGGATTTCAAGAAAGTTTTTACCAAATTTTACCGCTCAGAAAAAGCAATGGAATTAGATCCTTCTGGTGCTGGCCTCGGTCTTTATATAAACAAAGCAATTATTGGGTTATGTGGGGGGGAAATTTGGTTTTCTAAAAATAAGGGTTTTGGAATGACCTTTTATTTTAGTTTACCTATTGCCAAATAAAATTTATGCCCAAAAAGAAACCAAAAATCTTAATGATTGAAGAAGATCGATTTTTAAGAAAGATTTACAGAAATAAATTATCAGACAGCGGTTTTGAATTTATAGAAGCGATTAATGGGATAGAGGGTTTAAACAAGATTTTTTCTGAAAAACCAGACCTAATTTTGCTAGATATAATTTTACCAAGAAAAAATGGTTTTGACGTTTTAATTGAGATAAAAAGAAGAACCGCTACTAAAAAAATTCCAGTAATTATTCTCTCCAATTTAGGCCAAGAGTCAGATGTTAAAAAAGGTCTTTCTCTGGGAGCAAAAGAGTATTTAGTAAAAACAGAAGTTAATCTCTCTGAAGTAGTAAATAAAGTAAAAGAGCATTTAGTAAAAACTAGTTTATGATATGAAAATCACTGAAAAACTTTTAAAAGAGATTTTGGTTGATTCAGAATTGATTTCTCCAAAAGATTTTAATTTAGCAAAATCAGAGGCGGAGGATAAAAAAAAACTTCTTGAGGAGATCATTATTGATAGAAAATTGATCTCTGAGGAAGAATTGGGCTCTCTTATTTCCGATAAGATTGGTTTCCTATTCGCAAATTTAAAGAAAGTAAAAATAAATAAAGAAGTTTTAGAAACTATTCCAGAGATTGTAGCAAGAAAACAAGAAGTTATTGTCTTTGATAAAACTAAAGAAGGGTTAAGAGTTGCAATGGCCCACCCAGAAAATTTAGAATTTCGAGAATTTCTTGAAAGAAAAACAGGGGAGAAGGTTATCCCTTATTTTACTACCAAAAGAAATATCTCAGCCGTCTTAAAATATTACAAAAAAGAAATAAAAGAAGAATTTGAGGAAATTATTGGTAAGACCCTGGAAGAGTTTAAAAAAATTGAAACCAGAGCTCCCCAGTCCTTACCTATTATAAAAATAGTTGAATTAATTCTAAATTATGGTTATGAAAATCGAGCTTCTGATATTCATATTGAGCCTTATATTAATCAAACTATCTTAAGATATCGAATTGATGGAGTATTGCATGACATTTTGACCTTACCTAAAAATATTCATGATTTTTTAATCTCCAGAATTAAAATTTTAGCTAAGTTGAGAACCGATGAACACGAAGCCGCCCAAGACGGCCATTTTTCATTTCAGGCTCCCGAAGAGAAATTTGATATCAGAGTTTCAATAGTACCAATTGAGGAAGGAGAAAAGGCGGTAATGAGACTATTAGCAGAAAGAGCTAGGAAATTTGAGCTTAAAGAGTTAGGATTGGACTCAAAAGACCTAAAAATAATTAGAAAAAATCTTAAAAAATCTTGGGGAATGATTTTGGCCACCGGACCCACCGGTTGTGGGAAAACCACAACTTTGTATGGGATGTTAAAAATTTTAAATACTAGAGGAGTTAATATTATGACCATTGAGGACCCAATTGAATATGATATTGAGGGAATTAATCAAATTCAAGTTAATCCCAAGGCTAAATTAGCTTTCTCTCAAGGCCTCAGGGCTATAATTAGACAAGATCCAAATATTATAATGGTAGGGGAGATAAGGGATGAGGAGACGGCAAAATTGGCAATAAATGCAGCTATGACTGGCCACCTAGTTTTATCAACTTTCCATGCCATTGATACCCCGACCGTTTTGATAAGACTTTTAGATATGGGAATTGAACCGTTTTTAGTTATTTCAACTGTTAATGTTGTCATAGCCCAAAGATTGGTTCGAAAAATTTGCTCAAAATGTATTGAAAGCTATGAAACTCCTTTTTCAGAGATTAAAAGGCTTTTAGGAACTGATTTTGTTTCAAAACTACCAAAAACAAAAAAAAATCAAGTTCGACTTTTTCGAGGCCGAGGCTGCCCCCTTTGTCAAAAAACAGGTTTTTTGGGGAGAATAGGGATTTTTGAAATTTTAGAAATGAAAGAACCAATTAAAAAATTGGTTTTAGAAAAAGCCCCTTCCTCAAAAATTAAAGAGGAGGCAAAGAAACTGGGAATGACTACTATGGTTGAAGATGGATTAAAGAAGGTAGAGATGGGAATTACCACTATAGAAGAAGTTTTAAGAACAGTAAAATAACACTCCATATCGGAAGGGGGTCGGTCAAGACGCGAGGCTTCTCCGCGAAACCTGCGAAGCGGGTTGAGTCGGAAAGCCCCATCTGGGAAACCATTCGGTTCTCCCGTATAGGAAAATATTAAAAACCGAAGGGACGCGAGAGTTCTTAGCTCTGCGGAAACTCCCGTCCTAGGGTTTTTAAAGAGCGAGCCCGAAGCGAGCGAAAGCGAGCGCCAGAACAGAGTTCTGGTGAGGGCGAGCGACTAACCTTTGTAATAGCACTATGTTTTTTGTTTCTCAAAAAGAAAAAATGTTTTTTGCTGAGCATCTCTCTCTAATGATTAAAGGGGGAATACCTCTTACTGAGGCCTTAGAAACCTTAAAGAATGAGACTAAATCAAAGACCTTTAAAAAAACTTTAAATAATATTTTAAAAAGAATTTTAGAAGGAGAGAGGCTAAACAAAAGCCTCGGACGTTATCCAAAAATTTTTGATAAATTTTTTTGTAATGTGGTTAAAGTAGGAGAAGAAAGCGGAACATTAGAAGAAAACCTAAAGTATTTAGCCGGCCAGATTCGATCAGATTATGAGATGAAAAAAAAGGTAAGTGGGGCTCTCATTTATCCGGTAATTATCATTACAATGGCTTTAATAATTGCCTTAGTGGTAACCCTTTTCATTTTACCTAAAATAACTAATCTTTTTCAGTTTTTAGAAGTCGAACTACCCCTGACTACCAGAGTTTTAATAGGTAGCACTTTCTTTTTTAAAAAATACTGGATTTTTATAATAATTGGAATAATTTTTTTAATTTCCGCTTTTAGAATTCTCCAAAGGTTTAAATCTACTAAATTTTATTTTGATAAAATCAGCTTTTCTTTGCCATTTTTTAGTCAAATTTTTAAAGGTCTTAATTTAGCTCGATTTTCTCGAACTCTTTATACTCTTTTAAAGAGTAGGATGCCAATTCTTGAGGCCTTAGAAATTTGTGCCGATACTCTCCCAAATGAAGTCTTTAAAAGAAGTTTAATTTTGGTTAGATCTGGCGTGGAACGGGGAGAAAAAATTAGTCAAGGATTTAAAAGATTTCCTCAAATCTTCCCCCCAATTTTTTCTCAAATGGTAGTGGTAGGGGAAAGATCAGGCGCCTTAGAAGAAAGTTTTTTATATCTGGCCGAGTTTCATGAGGGAGAAGTAGATTCTATTTTGAAAAATCTTTCCGGTATCTTGGAACCAATTTTACTAATTTTAGTTGGAGCTTTTGTTGCCTTTGTTGCTTTAGCAATTATTACCCCAATTTATCGATTTATCGGTGCCTTTAGATTCAGGTAAAAAAATGAAGAGTTTTACCTTAATTGAATTTTTATTAGTGATTGGGATTATTGGAACCTTAATATCTTTTACCCTATCCTTGGGCTTTAGTTTTTATAAAAACCAACAGCTAGAAACCCACGGCCAAGAAATTTTGCAGATCCTTAGGAGGACCCAAGCTAAAGCAATGTCAGTTGAACTCGATTCTTCTTTCGGAGTTTATTTAACTGACGACAATTATACTCTTTTTAAAGGAAACTCTTATACCGGCAGAGACGCTCAATACGATGAAATTTTTAATTTAACCCAGATTATAAAAATTAGTGGTCTTTCCGAAATTGTTTTTTTAAAAATAGAAGGATTGCCAAAAGAGAGCCCTGCCTATTGTGGAGGGATTTGTACTCCATGTAATGAATTTACGAGCCAGAGACCATGTAGAAAACAAGATGGCTGTAGTTGGAATCGATTGTTAGGTCGGTGTACTGGTCCTTGTACTCCCTGCAATAACTACCAAAATCAGGCTGAATGCGAAGATCAATCAGGTTGTTCTTGGTATCCAGCCAGTCGGGGCGGAAACATTATTTTAAGTAGCAATGGTGATAGTAGAACAATAAATATAAATGAAATAGGAAGGGTAAACCTTGAATAATTGGCTATGAATTCAATTAATTTAGGAAAAGGACAGTCTTTAATTGAACTTATTATTGCTATAGGAATTTTTATAACAGTGATCAGTGGCTTAGCTTTTTTTGTACTTAATAGTTATCTCTCTGGCCTTTTGGCTTCGGAAATAACAATGGCAAATTTTTTGGCCGAGGAAGGAATAGAGGCAGCAAGGTCAATCAGAGATAATTCTTGGGACGATCTTTTAATTGGAAATCATGGCTTAGCGATTTCTGGAAATCATTGGGTTTTTCAGGGAAGCCAGGAAGATATAAGTAGTGAATTAAAAGAAGGGAAAAGGATTATCACGATTAAAAGCGTTGATTCTGATAGAAAAAAAATTACTTCCAAAGTTAATTGGCAATTTAATGAAGGAAAATCTCAAGAAGTTCAATTGATTACTTATTTCACTAATTGGCAAAAAATTACCAGAGTTGAAATAAGAAAACCAACTGCCCATACTGATTCTGCTGGAAGAACCACTAGAGACTCTAATGCTTATGACTATCCAGATGGAACTACCTATGCTACTACTCACTATGATGCTACAGCTGATCCCTCAATTACATTTCATACCTGGCAATTAGCAACTCAGAGTTATACCTCTTTGGTTTTGAAATATCGCTATCATGCTCAGGCAGCAGGAGATGACAGGTATGCCATTACCTATTCTACAACTGGTTGTAGTGGGACTTTTACTGATTTGGTTTCTCCAACCTCGGCCGGTGCCTCTGATACTATCATTTCGGTTAATCTCTCTCCTTCCCAGGATTTATCCCAACTCTGTCTAAAAATTTATTCCATAAGAACCGGACAGGCTGACCATAGAAGGCTCTACACCAGAGATGTCTGGGCTGAGGGTATCTATTAATCTATGAGAAATCAAGGATTTACCTTAATTGAATTTATAATTTATATTTCAATTGTTGTTGGGATTTTAGTTTTAATGACTGGATTTTTATGGAATATTATTTTTGGTAACATCAAGGAAACTTCCTATCAGGAAGTTCAACAGAACGGTCGATTTGTTTTAACAAAAATAATCCAGGAAATAAAAAAAGCCACAGGTATTAATAATCCCTTACCGGGCGAATTAGCTAATTCTCTTTCTTTGGCCATGTCCGATTCTAATTTTGACCCAACAATATTTGATCTTTTTCAGGGAAAGCTGAGGATCGCTCAAGGGATTGGTAATTCTTATGAATTAACTACAGATCGGGTAATTGTAACTGATCTCCGATTTACCAATCTCTCTTACGAAAATACCCCAGGAACAATCAGAATAGAAATGACAATTGAGCATTCAAATCCTGCTAATCTAATCGAATACCAGGCCTCAACTAATCTAAAATCAACAGTTTCTTTGGTCCCTGGTGGAGCTGCCCCTTAATATGAAATTAAATTTTATTAAAAAGAATCTTTCAGAGAGTCGCTGGCAACAAGAGCAATCAGGCTTTATTGCCCTGATGACAGTTTTAATAATTTTTGCTGTCGCTCTATTGGTTGGTTTAAGCGTTAGCTTACTTAGTATTAGCGAGGCTACAATGGGATTTAAAAAAACTCAGTCTTCCCAGGCTTATTTCTTGGCCAATCTTTGTGCCGAGCAGGCGCTGGTGAAATTAAAAGAAAATATTAATTATTCTGGAAATGAAACAATTGACATAGAAGGGGGTAATTGTCAAATTTTGCCAATTGAAGGGAATTGGAGTATAAAGGTTTTAGGAAGTTTCCAAAATCAAACAAAAAAGATAAAAATTGAAATTTCTCAAATTAATCCAGAGATGATAATTTCTTCCTGGCAGGAAGTAGCAGATTTTTAATATGCTTAATCTTTTTCAAAAACCCTTTGGTTTAGATATCTCTGATTATTCAATAGAGGTGATTTCTCTTGGCGGTTCAATAAAAAATCCCAAGCTTCAAGCCATGGGAAGAAAAATTTTAACTCCAGGAATTTTTAAGGATGGAAAAATTTTAAATAAAGAAGATCTAAAAAAAATTCTTAAAAATCTAATCCCCAGTCCTCAATTTGGAAAAATAAAAACAAAAAAATTAATTTTTTCTATACCTGAATCCAAAAGTTTTATTCATATTCTTGAACTCCCAAAAGATTTAAAAAAACCAGAAATTTTAAAATTTATAAAATCCCAAGCCAGCCAGACCCTCCCCTTTTCTCTAACTGAACTTTATTTTGATTTTCAGATTAAAAATTTTGAAGTTCTCTTAGTGGCTGCTCCCAAAAATATTGTCAATGATTATTTAGAGGTATTTAAATCTTGTCAGCTTCGACCGATAGCCTTGGAGGTTGAGTCAATGAGTTTAGCCCGGGCCTTAATCAAAGAAGAAAAGGAAATAATCCTAATTGCCGATATTGGTACTAGGATGACAAATTTCAGCCTTTTTGATAAAAAAAGATTGAGATTGAGTATTTCTATTCCTGTTGCCGGAAATAAATTCAGCCAGGCAATTTCAGAAGAATTAAAAATTCCTCTTAAAGAAGCTGAAGATCTTAAAAGAAAGGTTGGTTTAAATCCAGAGATTAAAGAGGGAAGAATTTTTTTAATTTTGCAAAAAGAAATTCAAAAAATAATTAAGGAGATAAAAAATATTGAGAAATATTTTCAAAGAAAAGAAAAAAAGACTATTAAAAAAATAATTCTCGCTGGTGGTTCAACCGCTTTACCAAATATTTTAGAATATCTATCTGAAAATTTAGAAAAAGAAGTTATAATTCCTGATCCTTGGGTAAAGATAAATATCGATATTTTAAAGAAAAAAAAATATTTTAAAGAAACCCTAAAGATTAACCAAATTTTTTACTCCACTGTTATTGGCTTGGCTTTGCGGGGATTAGCTAAAAATCCCAAAAAAACTGGAATTAACCTAATTGGTAAGTAGTTTTCCACAGGTTTTCTATTTTATTTTGTGTTATATTAAAAATAATAAAGGTCGAGTTTATAAACTCTAAACTTTAAATTTTAAAATGTTAAAAACTAAAGGGTTTACTCTAATTGAACTTTTAATAGTTATTGGAATTGTGATGATTTTAATGGCAACTGCCCTGATAGCAATTAACCCTTTTAGACAATTTGCCATGGCTAATGATGCCAATAGGTGGAGTGGGGTAACTACCACTATGAATGCTGTTTCTCAGGCGATGGTAGATGGACGCGGGGCTTTTAATTGTACTCCGGCCGGTGCAGCTGTTACCGATTGTCCTGCGACCGGCGATACCATTCCTACCTCTGCCACAAATATGGCTGATCCAACTTCTGACCCTACAGGCTATGATATTTGTAACTGTATTGTTGATACTTATGTAGCAACTATGCCCTATGACCCTCAGAATGGAGGCTATACAGATTGTTTAACTTATGATACCGACTATAATATTTCCTGTAATACAGCTAATGGGAGAATTACCATTGAAGCTCCCGATGCTCAGCTTGAAACAATCAGTATAACTCGCTAAATAGTCGAGAGATAAATAAAACTTACTGCTCCAGAATTAGGTAAGAAATTTTATATAAAAGATCGAAGATATAAAAATCTAAAATTATGGAGGTTCTAAAAACTAAAAAAGGCGGGTTTACTCTAATTGAACTTTTAATAGTTATTGGAATTATTGTGATTTTAATGGCAGCTACCTTGGTAGCAATTAATCCTTTCAGGCAGTTTGCCATAGCTAATAATGGAAATAGATGGAGTGGAGTAAATACCATTTTGAATGCCGTCTCTCAAAGGGTGGTGGATAATCAAGGACGCTTTGCTTACAATGAACCAAATTTCGCTATAACTGATTGTCCAGCTACTGGAGATGATGTTCCCGCTGTTGCAACAGCCATAGGTTCAGCTGGCGGTCAATATGATTGTTGTACTGCTCTTGCCCCTACCTATACAGCAGCCCTGCCTTATGACCCTCAGTTTGGAAGCTTTGGCACTACTTGTGCTGATCCTTATGATACTGACTACAGTATTTCCTGTGACTCAGCTACTGGTAGAATTACTGTTTGTGCCTTAGATTCCCAACTTGGCGAGACAATCTGTGTAACTCGCTAAATAATTAATTAAAAAACTTATTTTCAGAATTTAGACTAACTTGTTTTAATCTATTGACGGTAAAAGGTACCAAAATGAATTTAATTTTACCTTTGACCGTTTTTTTATTACCGAAGAATTTGAGATTACCTTATAACAAACCCCACTTGATATATAACAATACCTGCATTATAATTCAAACTAGTAATAACTAATTAACAATTAGCATTAGAGAGAAAACCTTTTAAGGATTAAAGGTTTTCTTCAATGTTTTTTGTTCACTAACTTATGGTTATTTTCTGGATTATTTTAGCCATTATCATTTTCTGGTTAATTTCTACCTACAATCGTTTGATTACTTTTAGAAATCGGGCCAAAGAGGCCTGGGCAGATATCGATGTCCAGTTAAGGAGAAGATACGATTTAATTCCTAATTTAGTTGAGACAGTTAAGGGCTATGCCGCTCATGAGAAAGAAGTTTTTGAAAAAGTAACCGAAGCCAGAACTCGGGCAATGGGGGCTAAAGCAATGAAGGAGAAGGGAGAGGCTGAAAATTACCTTTCCCAGACCTTAAAAACCCTTTTTGCTGTAGCCGAAAATTATCCTCAATTGAGAGCTTCTGAGAATTTTTTAGAATTACAACGAGAAATTCGGGATACCGAAGACAAAATTCAGGCTGCCAGGAGATTTTATAATACAAATGTCAGGGATTTAAATATCAAGATAGAAAGTTTTCCCTCAAACATTGTTGCTAAAATTTTCAATTTTGAAAGAAAGGAATTTTTCGAAATTGAAGAAGCAGCTCCTAGAGAACCAGTTACTGTGAAGTTTTAATTTTAATGACCTTATATACTCAGGCTGAAAAAAATATTAAGAAAACCTGGCTGTATTTGAGTTTCTTTTGTCTTTTGGTCATTGGAATTGGTTGGTTAATTTCCTATTCTTTACAGAGCCCAGTAATTTTTTGGATTGCATTGGTTTTCGGCATTTTTACGAACCTTTTTTCTTATTGGTACTCTGACAAGATTGTTTTGGCAATGGCTAGGGCCAAACTGATTGAAAAAAAGGACAACCCTGAACTATATCGAATTGTTGAGAACCTTTGTATTACCGCCGGCTTGCCTTTACCTGAAATTTATATTATTAATGAACCACAGCCAAATGCCTTTACTACTGGAAGAAACCCAGCCCATGCCGTCATAGTAGTAACCCAGGGATTATTGAATAAACTTGAGAGGGTGGAATTAGAGGGGGTGATTTCTCATGAATTAGCTCATATTGGTAATAAGGATATGCTATTGGCGACAATTGTTGTTATTTTAGTTGGAATAGTAGTTCTAATGACTGATTTTTTCTTCAGGATAAGTTTTTGGGGGAGGTCAAGAGATAGAAGAAAAAGAGGAGAAGGAGGTCTCATCATGATAATTGCTTTAATTCTAGCTGTTTTTGCTCCCCTTTTGGCAACTTTAATAAAACTGGCTATTTCCAGAAAAAGGGAATTCTTAGCAGATGCAGCCGGAGCTCTTTTAACAAGATATCCTGATGGATTGGCCAGGGCTTTAGAGAAAATTTCAAGAGACCCGACACCATTAAGGGTGGCCAATGATGCAACTTCTCATCTTTATATAATTAATCCTTTTCGGGGCAGGGAGCAAAAATCCTGGCTCCACCGTTTGTTTATGACCCATCCCCCAGTTGAAGAAAGAATAAGAGCCCTTAGAGGTATGAAAATATAAAACCATGCTCTGTCCTATTTGTAAAAAAGATTTAGAAAAAGCAATTTTTTATAATATCGAGATAGATTTCTGCCCCAAGTGCCTTGGTATTTGGTTTGAGGAAGAAGAATTAAGGTGGGTTAAAGATGAAAAAGATGAAGGATTAATTTGGTTAGATATTGATCTTTGGAAAAATAGTAAAAAATTTAAAATTTATCCAGGTATAAGGCTTTGTCCTTTCTGTAGGTTTCCTCTTTACGAAGTATATTATGGTGATTCCCGGGTCATTGTTGATGTTTGTAATTTGTGTCATGGAATTTGGTTGGATAGGGGAGAATTTAAAAGAACAATTGAATATTTAAAAGAAAAAGCAGATTATGAGACCTTAAATCATTACGCCAAAAATTTACTGAAAGAAGCAACGGAAATACTCATTGGCCCGGAAACTCTAAGAGAAGAAATTTTAGATTTTCTAGCAATCTTGAAAATTTTAAATTATAAATTTGTTACCCAATATCCAACAATAACAAAGATAATTTCTAATTTACCCCGTTAGAAATTTAGGAGAGAATAAACTAAAAGAAGTATCCCATTGAAATCTCTAACGGGGTTTACCTAAATAAAAAGGAGAGGTGCGCCGAATGGTAAGGCACTGGTTTGGAGAACCAGCGGGTAGAAATTCCCTTGCAGGTTCGAGTCCTGTCCTCTCCGTAAAAGAAGTTATTAAAAAAATTGTGAGGTAATAAGCTTTTAAAAGGAAATAAATTAAAATAATAGAATTATGCCAGATTCAATTGCTGAAAAAATTACTCTTTTTAAAAAACCTCTAAAGGTCCTTTTTGTAGTTGCTGAAGTTTATCCCTATGCCTCAGTTGGGGGATTGGGGATGGTAGTTTTTTCTTTATCTCGAGCTCTTAAAAAAATGGGATTAGATGTCCGAATCTTTATGCCAAAATATGGCTTAATTGATAAAGAAAAATATCAGCTAAAGATGATTTCTAAAGGATTAAAAGTTCCAACTGATGAAGAAGCAGAAGGAAAAAATTTTTTAATTTGTAATATCAAAAGATATTCACCCCCTATACCTGATGTTCCAATTTATTTTTTAGAAAATATGGAATATTACGAAAAGAGATCTAATGTTTATGGCTATTCTGATGATCCGATTCGTTTTACTCTTTTATCCCGGGGGGCCTTAGAATTTTTACGTCAATCAGACTGGGTTCCTGATATCATCAATTGTGCTGACTGGCACACTGGTGCTTTACCAAATTATTTAAAAACTGTTTATAGTAATGACTCTGTTTTGGCAAAGATTAAGACAATTTTTTCAATTCACAATCTTGCTCATCAGGGAGTTTTCGATCACCGCTTTGTTTCGGAGTTAGACCTTGATGATGGAAAATCCCCCATTTCCCCCTTTTTTTCAGAAAGACTTTTAAAACAAAATTTCATGAAAAGAGGAATTATTTCTTCTGATTTGGTAAATACCGTTTCTGAGACCTATGCTCGAGAAATTTTGACACCAGAATATGGTGAAAAATTAGAGGACCTTTTAAAAGAAGTTAGGACAAAGATTTTCGGGATTTTAAATGGTTTGGATTACCGGGAATTAAATCCTGCCACTGACAAATTAATATCATTTAATTTTAATACCTCAAGTCTTAAAAAAAGAGTTGAAAATAAAATCCATCTTCAAAAAGAATTTAATTTAGAGATTTCTCAGGATACCCCAGTTTTAGGGATGGTCACAAGACTAGATGAGCAAAAAGGGATTGATCTTTTATTCCCAATTTTGGAAATCTTACTGTCTGAATTTAAGACCCAATTTGTTATTGTCGGAGGAGGCAAAGCAAATTATCGAAGTTTTTTTGAAGAAATTAATAAAAAATTCCCAAAAAAAGTCGGTTGTCATTTAATGCCTGATTTTACTTTGGCCAGACATATTTTTGCTGGTTCAGACTTATTTTTAGTGCCATCTAAATTTGAACCCTGTGGCATTACCCAGATGGAGACGATGAGATATGGAGCGATACCAGTTGTTAGAAAAACAGGTGGTTTGGCTGATACCGTTGAAGATTTTGATCCCAAAAAAAATTCGGGAACCGGTTTTGTTTTTGAGAAATTTAATTCTTATGCCCTTTTTGCCTCAATTATCCGAGGTTTAGAAACTTACAAATACAAAAAAATCTGGCAGAGTTTGCAAAAGAGAGTAATGAGGGCTGATTTTTCCTGGGGAACCTCAGCTAAGAAATATTACAATCTTTACAAAAGAGCAATCTCTTTATGATCTGGGCAAATTTTTTACATATTTATCAGCCGCCGCGTCAAGTTACAGAAATTTTTGATCGAGTAGTTAATGAAAGCTATCGTCCTCTGATCGAGAGTTTTAAACAGAATCCTGAAATTAAAATTAATCTTAATATTAATGGCTCTCTATCAGAGCAGCTTTTGGAAAGAGGTTATGAAGATGTGATTGAGGGGTTGCGATTTGTTGCTGAACGTGGCCAGATAGAATTTACTGATAGTGCCAAGTATCATGCCTTATTGCCGCTTTTACCAGAAGACGAAATTAGGAGACAGATCATATTAAACCGACAAACCAATCAAGAGATTTTTGGGTCGGTTTATAAACCTGCAGGATTTTTTCCTTCTGAAATGGCTTACGCTCCAAATTTACCTGCGATTTTGGAAAATTTAGGTTACAAATGGATAATTATCGATGAAATTGGTCTAAATGGAAAGGTCAATCAAGTAGACACAAAAATTATTTACGAGATTGCTGATACCGATTTAAAAGTTTTCTTTAGAGAACGCAATCCTTCGAATTTAATTATGAGTGCTTTAGTTAGACGGGAGCAAGATTTTCAAGAAATTATGAAAGATGAATATATTAGGGAAGGTTATATGGTTACTGGTATGGACGGAGAAACCTTTGGACATCATCGCCCAGGATTACTCAAGCTATTGATTGGGCTTTTAACTTCGAAAGATTTTGATCACGCATTTATTTCCGAATTACCCAAATTTTTCAAAGCTCGAGAAGAAATTTCACCAGTGACTTCAACTTGGGCATCTACCGAAAAGGATATTAAAAATGGGGTTCAATTTTTAACTTGGAAAGATCCAGAAAACCTGGTTCATACCTGGCAATGGGAACTGCAGAGATTGGCCCTTTCTGTAGTTAAGGCCCGTGATGAGAAAAATCCTAAAATGCAACTTAGCCGTCATAAATTAGACCAAGCTCTCGCTTCAGATCACTTTTTTTGGGCATCAGCTCGGCCATGGTGGTCGTTAGAGGTTGTGGAGGCAGGAGCTTGGGCATTATTGGATACAATTAGAAGTGTTCCAGACGTAGAAGAAGCTCAAATTAGATTAGCAGAAGACTATTATCAGAAAATTATAGCTAAGATTTTCGAGTGGCAACGCACAGGCTACATACGCAAAATTTATAAAGAATACAAAGAACATCCTAGAGTTCCTTTTAAAACTCGGACTATCGAAAAAGGAGAACCTTGGGTTTACGATGCTTTTGTGGAGTTAATGAAAAAAGCCGTGAAGGAGGCAGCAAAGAAAGAGAATTTTGAAAAAGCGATTTTATGGAGAGACGCTATTTGGAAATTAGAAACTAAAAATGATATTTATGATGCTATTCACGCAGTAGATTTGTTAAGAAAACAGATAACTAATGCTGAGATTTTGGATATGATCGGTAAATATCGTAAAAAATATGAGCGTTTATCATCTGGACAGCCCGAACAAAGGGGGCTTTAAACTCTATTTTAAAAATTATGATTAAAAAAATTAGCTTACCCAAAGAGTATCAATTTTTGACTAATAAATCTTTTGTTAAAGATTTTTTTTAAAAAATATTTTTTTCAAAGTCAAAAAAATAAAAATTCAAGAAATTAAAGAAAGTTCGGTTTTAATGGATAACGCTTTAAAAATATTTATTAATTATCAAATTAGATTAGTAAACAATATTAATGTCAATTTTAAATTTGTTAGACAAAAAATGGGTTGGGAATTTCTTTCAAGGCCGTTTTGCTAAATATTTTCCCGAAGCAGAAAAATTAATAGATTTTAGAATAAAGATTTTAAAAATATTTTTAAATTATCAACGGATAAGTATCAGATATAACCTGCTTTTATCTTCCCAGAGTAAAAGTTTTAAAAAGTCGGTAATCGTTAAAGCAGAGAAAAAAACAGGTTCCGTCAAAAAAACTTCTGGAATAGAAATAGATTATTTAACCAACCTCTTTATAAAAGCTCAAGGATTAAATTATCTTATTCCTCGTATCTTAGAATATTACCAACCGTTAGGGGCTTTTTTTTATGAACCAATTGAGGGCCTTTGCCTTAAGCAATTAAGCATTGAACACCGCAGCGAAGAATTTATGAAACTTATCCCAAAGGTTGCCGTGGCTATTAAAAAAATACATCAGTTTAGAAATAAATACCAAATAATTTTAAAAAATCAAGCCTGGGAAAACGAACAATATAAACATAATTTATTTTTAATAGAAAAATACTACCCTTTTAATTTCGAACGTTTTAAAAAATTAATTAAAGCTTGTAAAGATTTCAAACTAAAACATAAAGATGATTTCTCTTCCGAAAATTATTGTTTGACTCATGGCGATCTTCATAGTGGAAATATTTTTATAACTGACCAACGAATAAAATTTTTGGATTTTTCCGATGCTGGATTATATGACCCTCTTAGCGACTTAGGTTCTTTTTTCATTCATACTGAATTAATGTTTGAGTATGACTTCCACCAAAACTACCAAGAAATGATTAAGGAAGTTAGAGGTTTGTTTTATCAAGATTATTTTAACCGTTCCCCAACTAATTCAGAAAAAAATAGAATCTATTATTATATCCTTAATAATTTGTTTCGAATTATCGGTTATGCTGCCCTAAACGAAGGTAGTTATAAAAAACTGACAGGGCCGAATAAACTACTAGAAAAATTAATTAAAATCGGGGAAGAAAAATTAATTTCTAAAAATTTTTAAAAAAATATGAAAGTTCTATTTGTAGCTTCAGAAGTAGCTCCCATTGCTAAGGTTGGAGGTTTAGCTGACGTAGTCGGATCTTTACCTAAGACCTTAAAAAAAATGGGGGTTAACGTTTCTGTAGCTTTACCTTTTTATGAGGTAATAAAGATTAAAAAGAAAGACTTAAAATTAATTCAGAAAGATATTCTTGTTAGATTTAAACAAAAAAGAGAGAGCTTTAACCTCTGGCAGACCTTTTTACCCAAAAGTCGTGTTCCCCTTTTTTTAATTGAAAATAAAAACTACTTTCCTGGAAAATATGTTTATCCTGAAGCTGATGCTTCTTCCGGGGGAAGCGAACAAGAGTTCAGTAGATTTTTATTTCTGTCGGTAGCTGCCATAAAAGTGGCAAAACTGATTAAGGCTAAAATTTTGCATTGTCATGACTGGCATATAGCATTAATTCCTTTTTTGGTCAAAAAAGAAAATTCTAAAGTAAAGACACTTTTAACCATTCATAACTTAAGATATCAAGGTATATATCCTAATAAACTTGTCAATAAATTTTTAGGAACAAACTTCTCTAAAAAAAAAGTAAATTGCCTAAAACTGGGAATTTTAACTGCTGATTTTTTAAATACTGTAAGTCCAACCTATTCCCGAGAAATTTTGACCAAAAGATATGGTGAGAATTTAAATAGAATACTTTTAAAAAGGAAAAAAGATCTTTTTGGGATTTTGAATGGTATCGATCAAGATCAATTTGACTCAAACACTGATCCCAATTTGAAAGTAAATTATTCTTTCTCCACGGTGAATAAAAAAAGAGAAAATAAAGCAGATCTTCAAAAAATTTTAAAACTTCCTCAAAGTCAAAAAACTCCTTTATTCAGTTTTATCGGACGTTTAACTTTTCAAAAAGGAGTTGATTTAATTAGTCAAATTGTTCCTGACTTAGTAAGTTCTGGTTGCCAATTGGTGATTTTGGGGGTAGGAGAACGAAAATATGAAAAAAAGCTCTTAAAATTAGCAAAAAGATATCCAAAAAATGTCTCGGTTCAAATCAAATTTGATCCAGTCTTAGCTCAAAAAATTTATGCTGGTTCTGATTTATTTCTAATGCCTTCTCGTTTTGAGCCTTGCGGCTTAGGTCAGTTAATTGCCCAGAGATACGGGACTATTCCGATTGCGAGGAAAACCGGAGGCTTGGTTGATACAATAGAGCAAGAAAAAACCGGATTTCTTTTTAAAAAATACAAAAAACAAGCTTTTTTAAAAATCATTAAAAAAGCTTTAAAATTTTATCAAAATCAGAAAAAATGGAGAAAATTAATTAAAAAAGCAATGGAAAAAGATTTTTCCTGGAAAAAATCAGCCAGAAAATATCTAAAATTATACAAAATTTTAGCCCTTGATTTTTAGCAAAAATTTGATAAAATTAGGATATGATTTTTTCTCCAATCGATGAGATAAAAAATAGATTGGACATTGTTGAGGTAATCAAAGGTTATATTAAATTAAAAAAAGCCGGACAGAATTATAGAGCACTTTGCCCCTTTCACTCTGAGAAAAGGCCCTCATTTTTTGTTTCGCCAGCCAGACAAATCTGGCATTGCTTTGGGTGTAATTTAGGGGGGGACATTTTTAGGTTCGTAATGCAAGTTGAGGGAGTTGAATTTGGCGATGCCCTGAGAATTTTAGCCCAAAAAGCTGGGGTTGAGTTAAAAAGGCAAGATCCAAAATTAAGAACTGAGAGACAAAGACTTTACGAGGTTTATGAATTATCCACTCTTTTTTTCGAAAAGCAACTTAAAGGAAGTAAAAGAGGTCAAGAGGCAAAAAAATATCTCATTCAAAGGGGGATAAATGAAGAATCAATTAAAAAATGGCAAGTTGGCTATGCTCCTGAAACCTGGAGAGGTTTGACCGATTTTTTAGTTTCAAAAGGTTACAGACCAGAGGAGGTGGAGAAGGCTGGTTTATCTATAAAATCTGAAACTGAAAATTTCTATGATCGATTTCGGGGAAGAATTATTTTCCCCATTTTTGATTTAAATTCTCAGGTTATTGGTTTCGGTGGTCGAATATTTGCAGAAATTAAAAAAACAGATAAAGAAGTAGCGAAATACATTAACATCCCTAACACCTTACTTTATGATAAAAGTCGGATTTTGTATGGCTTAGATAAGGCAAAAATGGAAATTAGAAAAAGAGATTCCTGTATCTTGGTCGAAGGATATACTGACGTGATTATGAGTTCCCAGGCAGGTTTTGGAAATGTAGTAGCAACTTCCGGAACTGCCTTAACTCCTTATCAATTAAAGATCCTTAGACGTTTCACAGAGAATTTATTAACTGCTTTTGATATGGATGTTGCCGGAGATTCAGCAACTAAGAGAGGAATAGATTTAGCCCAGTCTACCGGTTTTAATATAAAGATTGTTACTATGCCAGAAGATTTAGATCCGGCTGATATTATTTCCAAAAACCCAAAAGACTGGGAAAAAGAAATTAATCAGGCCAAATCAATCCTCGATTTTTATTTTGAAAACACTTTTTCAAGATTTGATAAAAAAACACCACAAGGGAAAAAAGAAATTTCAAGAATTATATTACCGGTTATAAAAAGGATTCCAAATAAGATTGAGCAGGCCCACTGGGTTCAGCAGTTGGCAAAGGCCCTTGAGGTTAAAGAAGAAGATGTGGCAGTTGAATTGAGGAAAACAAAAATAGAGCCCCAAGAAATCGAAACTGAAATTACCTCTCTGCCTCCAAAATCAAGAAAAGAACTTTTAGAAGAGAGGTTCTTAATCTTAGCCTTGAAATCTCCAGAAAATCTTAAAAAAGTTTTCAAAGAAGATTTTCATTTTTTTTCTCCCAAAACTTCCCAGATCTTTGCTTATTTTAAAAAAGAAATTCCAGAGAAAAAATTAGATTCTGAATCAACGGATTTTTTAAATTATATTTATTTGAAATCAGAAATTGAAATTGAAGAAGGAGATTCAAAAGAGGAATTTAAAAACTGTCTAAAGGAAATTAAAACTTTAGAAATTAAAAATAAATTAGATAAAATTTCTCGGGAGATTAAAAAGGCTGAAGAAGAAAAAGATTTAACAAAAATTCAGAAACTTTTGGAGGAATTCAATCTTTACTCAAAATCGCTCCGCGATTTGGAGACCTCAATTCAATAGCCCCGAATCTATGAAAAAAACAAAAAAAATAAAGAGAATAAAGAAAACAAAGAAAGCGAAAAAGACGAAAAGAAAAAAAAGAGCAAAAAGAACAAAAAAGAGACCCTTACCTGTCAAAAAAAGAAAAAAGATCAAAAAACGAAAAAAGATTAAAAAAAGAAGGCCTAAGAAAAAGGCAAGAGTGCCCAAAAAGAGAAAAGAGATTATTACCCCAGAAAAAATTCAGGCTTTAAAAAAAAGGGGGAAAGAGCGAGGCTTTGTTACCTTGGCTGAGATTTTATATTTTTTCCCAAAAATAGAAAAAGATATTCAAGGTTTAGAGGAACTTTATGGAGAATTGGAAAAAGAAGAGATTCAGGTTAAAGAGGCTAAAGAACTTTTGGAAGTAAAAGAGATTCCTGAGAAAAAAAAGGTTCTTAAAAAATCTAGAAAATTAAAAATCGACCCAGTCCAGATGTATTTAAAAGAAATTGGAAAAGTATCTTTTTTGACTGCTGATGAAGAAAAGGAATTATCTAAAAGAATCGAGAAAGGAGATGAGGCGGCAAAGAAAAAATTAGCCAGGGCAAATTTAAGATTGGTAGTTTCTATTGCCAAAAGGTATATAAGAAGATCCCCAAATTTAACTTTACTTGATTTAATTCAAGAAGGAAATCGTGGCCTTTTCCGGGCAGTGGTAAAATTTGATTGGAGAAGAGGATATAAGTTTTCTACCTATGCTACCTGGTGGATAAGGCAGGCGATTACTAGGGCTTTGGCTGATCAGTCCAGAACTATCAGAGTTCCAGTCCATATGGTTGAAACAATTTCAAAATACGTTAAGGTTAAAAGAAAACTTTTACAGGATTTAGGTCGAGAACCTTTACCAGAGGAGATTGCTGCTGAGATGGGAATTAATGTTAACAAAGTCCATCATATCAAGAGGGTTTCTCAGAAAACTGTCTCTCTAGAAACTCCGGTTGGGGAAGAAGAAGATAGTACTTTAGTTGAATTTATCGAGGATGAAAAGACAATTTTACCATCTTTATCTGCCGCTAGAACTCTTTTAAAAGAAAGATTAAAAGAAATTTTAGTTGACTTGACTCCTAGAGAACAAAAGATATTAAGAATGAGATTTGGTTTAGACGATGGAATCACCCATACATTAGAAGAAGTAGGAAGAGTATTTGGAGTAACTAGAGAAAGAATTAGGCAAATTGAAGCCAAAGCCCTAGAGAGGATAAGAGAACATAGAAAGCTTAAAAAGTTGAAAGGATACTAAAAATATTTTATAATATAAGTGTCGCTTCGCGACACATTCCGGCGTAGCGCAATGGTAGCGCGGGTGCCTGTGAACTTATACGCAGCTTCCTCGAGAAATCGAGGTTGAAAAACGAGGTGAATTGCGGGAAGCCTAATCCGCCTTAGGCGGAATGGTAATCCGCAGCCAAGCCCTGTGAGATAATTTCACATCTCATAGGGAAGGTTCAGAGACTATCCCGAAAGGGAGTACCCATTCAGAGAGTAAATTCTGAATGGGGAAGCGCCTCGCTCCCACAATTTTTGGGAGATGAGATAGTCCACCCTTAGTGGAAACACTAGGATAAGGTGTAAGCACTAGGTTGTAGGTTCGAGTCCTACCGCCGGAGCAGGCTAGTGCTCGATTCGAGCGACCGAGATGCCTTTGGCTTGTGTCCAGTCCGCAAAGCTGATATTTTTCGCCCGAGAGTTTTTCTCGGACTTTTCGTTTTACAGGGAAGGAGATATAATGAGGTAAGATGAAAAAAGCGATTTTAATAATATCCGTAATAATCCTTGTAATTGTTATATTGGTTTTTCTTTTTTTTGTTGGTTTTTCAAAGATATCAACAAATAAGGATATCTATAAAACAAGAGAAGAAGTTATTGTTTCTTTTTCTGATTTTAGACTACTTCGCTGTAACACTAGCCCAAGTATTACAAACATGTTATTTTATTATGAAACTTCAGAGGGCTGGAAAAGAATAATCCACGAAGACTGGCATGTTACCTGGGGAGGCATAGCTTGCGTTGATGGTAAGCCCGTACACGGTGTTCATCCAGGAGATATACAAAGATGTACTTTTTTTATCCTTCCATATAAATCGGGAACATATACTTGGGACTCTAAAGTTTATGAATCAAAAGGGGTGGAAGAAATTTGCGGAGAATTAGAGAAACCCGTTCCTTCTTTTCAATCAAAACCTGCCTCTCCTGGCAAATATAAAGTAAAATTTGGCAGTGCACAAAAAATTTTTGAGATTAAGGAAGCGATACTGCTAGAACAAATAATACCGCAGGGCGAAGAACAAGAAAAAGAAACTAGATCAAATAAAGTTCTGACATTACTTACCAAGGTGCCGGCAGACTACAGAAACTTTGCTGATCGTTATGTTGCGTTAAGCTCATTGGATATCACAACCGGAGAAAAAACAGAACTTACCCGTTGGGCAGCCTGTGAAGCAACTATTGTACTGTCTCCAGATAAGAATAAGATAGCATATTTTATAAAACCGAATGATCGATGCGAAAAAGAATACTATGAGGGAGGTGATGGTCATACAGAATTATGGATATCTGACATATCGGGTAAAGATAAACAGCCTGCCGCGCGATGGGTATGGAAATTCACTACCCCAAAGTGGTCAGCAGATGGAAAATATGTTGCGTATGACCGGGTCATTGAACACCCCTATCCGCAAGAAAGAGAACATATATTACTTGTGTATGATCTGCAGAAAAAGACTGAGCAATCTCTTGGATCATTTTTCGGAGCGGCTCATAAGATTATTGGATTTTCTCAAGGTAGCGAATCGGTCTATTATAATGATGGTCAATTCCTCTACAAAGTAGATATCTCAAACCAAGATAGAGAAAAAATATATACTCACGAATATGGCTTTTATCAGCACTTTGTGGTATCTCCGGATAGTCGCAGCATTGCTGTCTTTAAAGAGGAGGACTGGTACGGAGGGAAAACGACTCCTCTGGAAACAAAGATTGGGGTAATCGAAACGTCAACCGGAAAGTATCGCGAACTCTATAATGGCACAGACGCCTTCGCATCTTATACTTACCGAAATAGCTTCGTTTTTCTACCAGATAATTCTCGTGTAGTATACGGAACGGCAAAAAAAGGTGAAGGAGGGTTGTGGGCTATTGATATAACTACAGGCGAACGAAAGGAATTAGAGGAAACTTCATCTTCAACTCTGCACGGAATAGCGCCAATAGCGCTATCTGCAGACGGCGATCTTGTGCTGTATAGCGGTTGGGCATCAGAAACAACATATTATTATACGATCTCCCTATCTACTGGCGTCGTCACAAACCTTGAGAATACCCGTACCGCTACGCCATACTCAGGAGAGAGATTTTTGGATTGGTTAAATTAATTTTGGTTTAACACATATTTTTGGATCACCTAAAATTGCGTCTTCTTGCCGGGTTTCTGCCAAGGCGGTTCAGTCCTAAGCTCTTCGAAGGGTTTTTGTTTTGGAAAGAATGTGGTAAAACGAATAATTCAACCTCAACCGGAGAAAAAGCACGAACAAACATCAAGTCAAAACACTCTTTTGTGGTCATCCAGTAGGTTCTAATGTTGTCCACGACTCGGAGCAGGTTAGTGCTCGGTTTGAGAGACCGAGCCGCATCTCATTTTCAGAATCAGTTCGAGAAAAAAATCGCCCTACCCCGCTAGGAAATCGAACTTTTCCGAACAAATAGAAATTCGCCGACGAGGCGAATTTTTGTTAGAATGAAATAAAAGATAATCTAATTAGCTTATGGAGATAACTTTTTTAGGCACTGGCGGAGTATTAGGAGTTCCTGTTTGGTCCTGTAATTGTAAAGTTTGTAAAGAAGAAATCAAGAAAGACAAAAGAAATATTAGGACAAGACCATCAATTTTAGTTACTTCTGGAAATAAAAGAATACTTGTTGATACCGGCCCTGATTTTAGAGCCCAAATGCTAAGAGAAGGAATAAAAAAAATTGATTATGTTCTCTTAACTCACATTCATATGGATCATAGTGCTTGCCTGATGGAATTAAGAGCTGGAGGCAAACTCCAGTTAGAAATACCAAAAGAAGTCTACGAAGGATTGAAAGAAAACAGAAGAGTTTTAAGTTATTTATTCGCCAGAAATCCAGACATCAAAATTGACATATTTAAACCTAAAAAGATTGGAAATCTTTTTGTTGAACAAATTAAGGTTAAACATAAAAAAGATTATTCAGAAGAAGAACAACCAACTTTCGGCTTTCTTTTTATAGAAAATGGATACAGGGTTGCATATATTCCTGACTTCTCTGAAGTAGTAGATAAAGAAAAGGTAAAAGGCTTAGATATTTTTATATGTGACGGTGCAACTCTTGAGACTAAGTGGGGTCATATAGGTATTAAAGGGGGTATTAAATTATATAAAGAACTTAAACCAAAATTAATGATTTTTACTCATTTAAACCACTCGCACTCACATAAAGAACTTGAGAAATACGTGAGTCAATTCGGCAATATTAAATTAGCTTACGATGGTTTAACTATTAAGGCAAATGATTAGAAAAATTAAATTATCAGACAAGGTATCCTTATTGCCCAATTCCCAAAAAACCAAACTCCAGTATTGTACTCTTTGGAGCAGACCGAGCCGCCTATCCCGTTAGGGCGACCGAGAGGGGTTCGAGTCCTACCGCCGGAGCCCGTCGCCCCGAGAGTTTTTCTCGGGGTTGATTTTGAGTTAGAGATTTGATAGAGTAGATTTAGATCGTTAACAAAAAATGGGAGTGAGAAGGTGAGTAATAGATACCAAAACATATATACTATTGGCTTCTTTGTCACATTTATCGGGGCTTTGCTTTGTATGTTCGGTGTAATATGGGAATCCTTATTCTTCATAGCTCTTCCAATGATAGTTATCGGAATAGCCTTCACCACATATGCGTCGTGGGATGACAGAGATTTGCGAGACACGAACCGCTGTAAGAACGAGGCCCAACAGAAGTGTGTAATCTAAATCCTCTCTATTTAAATAAGGAATCCAAGTCAGGTTTTTTAAACACCTGACTTTTTTATTCAACCCCGAGAAAAACAGGTTCTAACATCGTCCGTCCCTCGGAGCAGGCTAGTGCTCGGTTCGAGGTGACCGAGCCGCCTAAAAATCGCCAAGAAGGCGGTTTTTTAGTAGAATGGGGTAATGTTTATTAAAGAAGAAAAAACCAATATTAAATATCTCTTAATTGTAGTTGTTTTAGCTGCCATTGTTGGCGGAGGAATTTTACTTTATGCAAAACAGACCGTAAAAGAGTTAAGTTTTCTTAGCTACTTCCCAGAGATAAAAAAACCTGAAAAAAGGCCAGAAAAAAAGCCCGTCTATCTTAAATTATTTGAAGAAGTAAGGGAACAACTAATTTCTAAAAAAACTGATTTTTTGGAAGTTAATCTTGCTAAGATGAAAATAGGGCTTTACAAAAAGGGTCTTATGACAAAAGAGGTTTTTATTTTAACAAAAGGAGATCCTCAAGGTTGGGGAGGGTCGGCAGCTGGGATATATAAGGTTATATCTGGAAACAAGCTCAGCTTTTCGGTTATTTCAAATGTTTATATGCCATACGCTCTTCGCTATTACGGGAAGTATTACCTTCACGGAGAGCCCTATTATCCTGGGGGAGGGCAGCTTGATTCTTCAATTTCAGGAGGTTGTCTTCGTCTGAGCAACGAAGACGCAAAACTCATTTATGAATTAACCGAACTAGATATGCCTGTTTTAGTGACAGATAAAGAGAAGGATCACTATGAATATTCTAAGCAAAAATTATCCAGGTTTCCGGAAATTTCCGCTCAGAGTTATCTGGTGGCAGACTTGGATTCAGGATATGTTTTTGCCGAAAAGGATTCTCGGAAACGACTTCCCGCGGCTTCATTAACAAAATTAATGACAGCTGTAGTTGTAGCTGAGAATATGAATTTAAGAAAACCTATTTTGGTAAAAGAAAAAATGCTTGAAGCTTACGGTTCTACCGAAGGACTGGAATCCGGTGAATGGTTTAGGGTGGTGGAATTGTTTTACCCTCTTTTGATAGAATCCTCTAATGATGCTGCCGAGGTTCTTAGTTATTTCTTAGGCAGAGAGAAAACTATCAAACTAATGAACGAGAAAGCCGAAGCTATTTTCATGGAGCAGACAGAATTTGTTGATCCTTCTGGTTTTGCTCCCGAAAACGTTTCCACGGCCCGAGACCTCTTTTATTTGGTCAGATACTTATTAAATAATCGTCCTCCAATTTTAGAGATTACCAAAGGGAAAGAGGTATTGAGCTTTGGAGAGGTTGATTTTGAAATTGAAGAGTTATGGAACAAGAATGTTTTTATTAACGACCCAACTTTTGTTGGCGGAAAGACGGGTTTTATTAAGGCTTCTAAATACACGGCTGTGTTTATTTTTCGTTTTACCGCTCAAGACGGCACAGAACGTAACATAGTGATTATCCTTTTGGGCTCTGAAAATAATGAGACCGATACCCAAAAAATTTACAAATGGCTTCAAGAAAATTATTTCGAAAAATAAAAAAGTTATTTTGATTTCTCCAAATAAAACAGAATTTTTCTCGGGTTTTATTGTGCGGGGAAAGAGGTACAATAATATAAAAATAAAAGGTCGATAGATATAAATTAAAACAAATGAAAATATGTCTTTTATTATAGAAGGTAAAACTAACTTAAAGTATATTTTAATTATACTTATTCTGGCCGTCTTGGTTGGCGGGTGGGCTTTATGGTTGTCAATAGAAGAAGAGATTTCTCCTGTCGAAGAAATTAAAGACGAGGTTTTAACTCTTCTTGAAAATCTCAAACAAGAAACTGGAATAGATTTTTCAGGGATAGAAGAGCTTGAATTTAAGTGGATTATTAAGGTAGACCCCGAAATAGGAGAAGAAACTGTAGCTGGAAAAGGATTTGAAGCTGAACGCATATCAAGTGAACAATATGATAGTATTGAACTGTTTTTAAAAGATAATGGCTTTGAAGTAGATCTTTACAATATAGCTGCTGGCACTATTTCAGAATTAACAGGATATATCAAAGGCAAGACTGTTTGTACTGTTGCAGGAGGTTTTACCGGATACAAAGAAGCAGAAGGCCAGTGGGTTCCGACTGATACTGATAATAACTGGGACACAACTATCAAATGTGGCAAGGTAGAGAAAACCAAAATAGAATACGCAACAGAGGATTGGCAGGTTTATACGAATGAAAAATACGGCTATTCTTTGAAGTATCCTCAGCCCTGTCTTTATGGTCCTTTGCCAGGTTATTGCAAGCAAAGTCCACCAGAAGAAAGACCCCGGGAATGTCTGTGCTACTTTAATGCTGAAGATCCAAACAACGTGTCTCTGGCAACATTTACCGGCACAAAATCTGATTTAACCGGTGCTGAATTTGTTGTTTTCCATTCTATTTACGTTGATTATTATAGTCCTCCTGCTGGTACAGACCTGGTTGAATGGGTTAAAGAAAACTTTTCTTACTATGACGATATTCCCGATGAAATAAATATGGAAGTAGACGGAATACCAGCTTTAAGGGTTTACACTCCTTTTTCAGGAATGGCCTGGTCTCAAGAAGATATCTACTTTATAAAGAATGATAAACTTTTTAAGATTAGTATGTTAGATGTAGACAACCAAGATAATAGGGCACTGTATGATAAAATACTTTTTACTTTTAAGATTTCGGAATAAATTCCAATAATTCCCTCATCTGTCCCAATACTATCTCTGGATACTTAAACACCTCTTCCTATTTCAAGGTTCTAAAATCGTCCGCTAGACCGAGCATGCGACCGAGAGGCCCTAGGCGTTAGGGCGACCGAAGGGTCTCATTTAAAAATCGCCGAAAGGCGATTTTTTGGTATAATAAAGGAATGAAAACTAAAGTTTTAATTATTTTAATAATTTTAGTTGGTTTAACAGGGATTTGGCTGGGCTTAAGATTTATAATTGACAAATCCAAGCCGCTAGAGCCTATTGCCTGCACAATGGACGCAAAACTCTGCGCGGACGGTTCTTATGTCTCTAGAATTCCGCCGAAATGCGATTTTGCGCCGTGTCCAGAAACAAAAACAATAAAACTTTATTATTATAATTACGAACTGGATAGAGACGAGTGGGGGAATATCGCTTGTAGTAGAAATGGATTGGTGCCGGTTGAGAGAAAAATTCCAATAACCAAGACGCCGATTCAGGATACTATCAAACTTTTGCTTTCGGGCAAACTTAACGATGAAGAGCGGGCTCAGGGAATCAGCACAGAATATCCTCTGGAGGGGCTTTCGTTGAAAGGAGCCTCATTAGGGGAGGGCGTTTTAACGCTCGAATTTGACGATTCCAACAACAAAACCGTTGGCGGCTCCTGCCGGGTGGGCATTCTTTGGTTTCAGATTGAAGCAACGGCCAAACAATTTTCAGAAGTCCAGCAAGTCCGCTTTCTGCCAGAGGAAATTTTTCAGCCGTAAGATAAACTATAAGTAAATTATGACCAGAAATAAAAAAATTATCACTATCTTTGTCGCGTTAATTGTTATCGGGATAGTTTTTGTTGTCAGTTATTATAAATTAATCAATAAAAACTCGGACGAAGTTATAGAGATAGCACAACAGACAAAAGAAGTTCAGGAATTTTTGAAGAAATATCCTGAAGCAAATCTAAAAGTAATAATCGGGGATATATTTGACAAAATTGCCTTTGTTGAATATATAGTTAGAACTGAGAAGGAAAGATTAAACTTTTTCATTTATATTGATAAAACCACGGGGGAAATAGAAAGGATGGAAATCGCGGTTTTAAATGAGACAGGACTGGAATACAGCACTGACAATATTCTAGGATTTTTATTTAATCAACCATAAAATATTTTAAAATGCCAATCACTTTTGATACCGATCTTCTCGGCCCATTCTTATCAGAAAATCAGTGGATTTTTTGGTTGATTCTTCTTTGGACTTTACCTTGGAAAGGGGTGGCCCTTTGGAAATCAGCCAGAAATAGCCACAAGAAATGGTTTGTAGCCTTACTGATACTCAATACAATGGCTATTTTAGAAATTGTATATATTTTCTTCTTTAGCAAGAAAAAGGCACAAAAGTCAGATAATTTAAAATCAAACGAAGTATTCTAACTACACCAAATGAAAATTTCCCGAATAATTGCAATATTTCTTATTGTCTTTCTGTGCATCTCGGGGATTTCCTTGTTAGTTTCATATTTTCTGTTTAATCCTCACGACATATGTTTTCTTTGCCATCTCAGGAATTGCGTTTGGGTTTTGTATTTTGGTGTTAATCCCTCCGACTTAAATGGAGATGGTAAAGTAGATACACAAGATGTAAGTATTTTACTAAAACCATTCACTAAATAATGAAGTATGGTTATCTTAGCCTAGTCCTTTTGATAATAAGCGGGTCCCGAATCAAGAGCCTTTGCTTTTGAGAAAAAAAAGAATTGCCCTCGGTTACTTATCTAAAAAATATTTCAAAAGACAAAAATGGCCAGGAATAAAAAAATCATTATAATTGCAACAATTACTGCTTTGGTCGTTATAGTGGCATGGGCGCCGTGGCTGGATAATCAAATTCTGCACGATAAGGTGTTTCAGGAAAGAGCTAAAATAGATGGAACAATAGATAAATACACTGGTGAGCTGATTTGCGACTACAATGTGATGTAGGCGCCATTTGGCAGATGGGTGGCAAGTTGCGAGGGCGGTTACTATGTAACTTTTTGGGGTAAAATATTATTGCCCTAGGGCGGTTTTTGATATAATAAAAATATGGATAATAATCTATCTAAAAAAAGATGGTCAAAAGAAGGCGCGATTATTGGAGCAGTTGTTGGGGCAATTAGTGGATTTTTAACTGGCTGGTTAAAAGACGAATTCGGGTTTGATTTTTTAACACGACTCTTAATAGTAGTTATTGTTAGTATTATTGTTGGGGGGATATTGTATTTTTTGCTAAGGAATAAATAAGTTTTTTACACTTTTTCATTTTAGCTTAAAAACGCCCCGACCGAGGGGCGTTATGGGGCACGTCTAAAAACCGTCAAATTTGTTCCTGAAACCTAGGTTCTAGACCGACTACGGGAGCCCGCCGCCCTGAGAGTTTTTCTCGGGGTTTGTTTTGCGGGCGGTTTGAGTTATAATTAGACAATATGCCTTTTCTTACTCAAGGTAAAACTAGTTGGAAATATATTTTAATTGTATTGATTTTAGCTATTATTGTTGGCGGAGGTATTTTAGTATGGCGGTACTGGTGGATACCGAAAGAAAAAGGAAAGTTATGCTTTAATGAAAAATATGAGACAGAGCGAAGATATGTTGGTGGCTTTGGGAAATTGATTGATTTAACGCTCAAGAGTGGCGATAAACTTAGAGAAGTAATTAGAAAAGATGGGAATATTGCATTACAGGGAATTAGTAACCTCACTTGTTTGGAAATGTTGAATATAAATAAAGAAGAAATCTCTAATATTTCTCCTTTAAGTAATCTAATTAATTTAAAATTTTTAGATTTAAGTCACACCTCAATTTCTGATATCTCTCCTCTTAGCAATCTAATAAAATTGAAATATCTGGGTTTATGGAGAACAAAAATTTCTGATATCACCCCCCTAGGTAATTTGGCCAATCTAGAAAGTCTAAGTTTAAGAGAAACAGATATTTCTAATAAAGATGTTCATATTTTAAAGAAACTAACTAGACTAAAACGGCTTGATTTAGTAAATACAAATGTTTCTAATGAAGAGTGTGATATTCTTAAAAAAGATTTACCAAAAACAGATATTTCTTGTACACCCTAAAAAAAGCCAAAGAAATAGTGAGTAGCAGGGTGGGGCAAAGATTACGGATTACCCAAAACCGGTATCTCAAAACACTCTTTTGTGGTCATCCAGTAGGTTCTAATGTTGTCCACGACTCGGAGCAGGTTAGTGCTCGGTTTGAGAGACCGAGCCGCCCGAAAATCGCCAATCCGCCTTTTGGCGGAGGTGGTTTTTTGGTAGAATAAAGGAAGATTATTAATTATTATTAATACTATGAAAGCAACATCTTTAATAATAACTTTAGTATTTCTGTTCTCTCTCGGAACAGGAGTTTTAGCCCAAGAAACAGAGTTTCCAGACC
>JAHCRE010000022.1 GCA_020148145.1 Patescibacteria group bacterium
AAATGGTGAGTGTTTATCAACAGCCGACAAGACTCAGGTTGACCTGCGGCACATATAAGGTTCTGCTTACCGCTGCTTCCTCCCGGACCTGACGGGGTTGGCAGATTTATATTGCACAGGGCCCAAGTCCTTAAAGCCGAACTGCGGACAACCAGCCTCCCATTTGAACTCCTCGGAAAGGAATTCAGTCCTGCTATAGCGGATTGCAGGTTACAGGACACCGCTAGCTCCCCACTTAGCACAGCCAGCCACCAGATTTTAAAAGAGCTTTATTTAAATATATCTCTTTTTTGACAAAAAGTGAAGGGATTTTTGAAAAGGTGTTGGGAATTCCACACAGCCAAACCTTCGCTACAAAATTGTTATCGCTGGCTAATGGGATAAGACAGCTATCTTTAAAGTTGTAATTTATTCACATATACTGGGAGTATGAAGCCTTTTTTATTGATATACTTTTTATTTTCTTCAGCATTAACAAAATTGATTAGATAAATAATTGCCGACCTCACCAATTGTAGAAGATGGACTGTTTCGGTAAACATTGTTTGGTAACTAATGCTATCTTTATCTCTTTTTTTAGCCCTGCCAGTAAATGTAGAGTCATAAATTACAAGTTTGCGATGGGTTAAATTGTTTCTAATGTCTCGTATTTTTCCATAATGCTTCGATTTAAAATCCAGATAAATGTCATAGAGAGCATATAAACTGCGATTCTTTAAATTTAATAATTCATATCTTAATTTATTATCTTTTTGCCAAAATTCTTTAGATGTGAAATATATTTTCTTTTCAGAAATACTAAGTTTTAGATAATCATTTACAAAGAAGGCAATTTTATCAAGAATATTGTATGCTTCTTTAAAAGATGATTTTAATAATCCCAAATATAAATTAAACTCGGAATAGTCTAAAGTATTAACAAAAATTGTCCTTTGGCTGATATTACTTAAATATCTGCTCTTATATTGAGACTGAACTAAAAGAAATCTTGCTACTGCAAAATCTTCTTTTATCTGATTTATATGCTTTGCTAATTCAAAAAATCTATCATGATCTTCTGTACTGGTAATCAAGCTTATAAAAATAGGGTCAGTTGTTGCAGTTTCGCATAGCTCTTCATGAATATGAAAATTTAAAAACAGTCTCTCTTTTGTACAAAAATCGATATAAAACCGTTCAAAATTTGAAAGTTTGGATAAATCATATTTAGAGTGGGTTAATTTTTTTTCAAGAACTTTCTTATCCTTAAAACGAGATTCTATTCTATTCAATTCATTTTCAAAGGATTGTTTAGCTACTACTCCCCCAATTTCTATTATATCTCGATTGTTTATGACAGATTTAATGGTTTGGTAAGCTATAACATAAATAGGAATTCTGTATTCACCGGAAATATCGGCAAAAAAGCGCATCGCTTGTGATCTATTTGCAATTGCCATGGAAAAATTTGGATCAATCTTTAATGATTTATCATAAGCATCTATAGATTCTACGCTCCTACCGAGCAAATCTAAACAATTTCCATAGTTTGTCCAAAGTTGTTTTTGTAAATGTTGGTCAAGCTCGTTAGAAAATTTAATAGATTTCCTAAAGTAATTTTTTGCTTTTTGAATTTCATTGCTTTGTGGTAGCCTTTCAACACCTTTTCCATATTCAGTAAGTTTAAAAATAGAAATATAGCCATTAGCTAAATTGTAATGAATCTGTGCTTTTATTTTTTCAGAAATACCAGTTTGTAATAGTTTTTTTCCTATATCAATTCCTTCTTTTACCATTTTCACATCTTTTAAGCCAAAACCAATATCAATAAGCCATCCATATTTATTAATTTCTATAATTCTCTTGTATAGCGTTTGTTTTTCTAATAAGTTAAGGACACTTAATGCTTCGTTATACTCCCCAATGCCGATAAATTTGCGAATTTTTTTGCATTTTTTGATGAATTCTTCTTTTTGAGAATTGCTTATACTTTTCATGATTTGCTTCCCAGGAATTTATTATATGTTAGTTGGTTAAGAAACTGTATTCAAAAGCATTTTACAATTGGCGGAGAGGGTGGGATTCGAACCCACGGTACGGTTCCCCGCACACACGCTTTCCAAGCGTGCTCCTTCGGCCTCTCGGACACCTCTCCGCCTGGGGAGCAAGTTTTATTTTAATATGTTATGGCGGAGGGGGTGGGATTCGAACCCACGTGCCCCGTTATCAGCGGGACAAGCCGATTTCGAGTCGGCCCCGTTACGACCACTTCGGTACCCCTCCGCCGGCAGGGTTCCTTTTAAGCCTTAGAGGGATGTCTCTCCCCTTTTGCCC
>JAHCRE010000023.1 GCA_020148145.1 Patescibacteria group bacterium
GTTCACCGAAAGGTAATTTAGGTATTCGTATAAAAATGTAGCATATATTCTACACATTTAATACATCTAAAAGGAATTGATACCATGGAGATGTGATAACACTAAATGGTCAGGAAATAATGCCTAACAGATTAATATCTATGATTAGATCTTAGAACAATACCTTGCAGGTTTTACTCTAATCATGAGGCTATGATGAGAGTTTTAAGGAGAAATTACATATTTTGATTAGATATAATAACACCGGGTAAGTTTTGAACCGAAATCTAGAATAGAAATTATCATATTACAATATGAATAGCAATGGATTTAGAATTACAAAAAAAATCTCTGATCGTTTAATCAACCTTATTGATATCATTTTTGGTGTAGTTGTAGCACACAGTTTCATGATAATTTTTGTGGCTAATCAATCTAATTCCAAATTACAATTAAATTCATACCTTTTACTTTTCTTAGCTTACACTGCTATAGTTTTGAGTTGGATGGGATATCATAAAATGATGGTATACAATTTTTATAAACAGAACAAATATGGATATCTTCGATTTAGCTTGGATATTTTACTCGTGTTTCTTTATGCTGTATTGCTCTATTCCTATGATAATTCTATTCGGTTTTTTTCTATCCTTCCAATAATCTTTTTTATTTATACCATTGGAGGTATTCTTAGAAATAAGGAATACAATAATAATGTCAGTTGGCCAAAAGGATCTTTAATGTTCACAGGTCTTTTTACTATCAATTTTCTTATTTATTATATATGGACACACTTAAAAATTAATTATAATATTTTCCTATTTAATGTAATATGTGGATTAACATTTATTTACTTAATTTGGTATAGATGGAAAAGAGAAAAAAAGGGATTTAAAAAATGAATTTTGATTTAAGAAATTCCAAATTAAAAGTTGGTGTGGATATCGATGGTGTCCTTGGGGATCAAGTATCTCCAGTTTTGTCTAAGATTCATGAAAAATATGACATCATCTTAGAGAAAAAAGATATTATAGAATGGGATTTTGAGTTTGGGAATACTAACATCGAAATTGAGATAAATAATGCATTGCTTTGTAGAGATTTTGTATTAAATATGCCAGTAATTAATGGTGCAAAAGATGGTATTAAATATCTGCAAAAAAATTATTCTGTCTTTATAGCTTCTTCTAGGCCTAAGAAAACTGAAAAAGAAACTTTACAATGGCTTTCTTCAGAATTCAATATTTATGGATATATTAATACACGTAATATCAATAAGGGATCATTAGAATTTGATATTCTAATTGATGACAATCTTACAAATATTGAAAATTTTTCAAGAAATCAAGGTATTGGTATACTATTTTCCCAACCATGGAATCAGAAACGTCAAACGATTAAAGATCTGATCTCCAAACATAAAGTATTTTGCTGTGATAATTGGAAAAGTATCGAAGATACGATGAACATATTAAACAAGTGAAATTATATATTGTGGCAAATTTAATGAGTGATTTTTTACTATACAAAGCCAGAAAAAA
>JAHCRE010000024.1 GCA_020148145.1 Patescibacteria group bacterium
AAACATAAAGTATTTTGCTGTGATAATTGGAAAAGTATCGAAGATACGATGAACATATTAAACAAGTGAAATTATATATTGTGGCAAATTTAATGAGTGATTTTTTACTATACAAAGCCAGAAAAAACTAATTATAAGGAAAATTAATCTGTATGATTATATTTTTTAAATATTATTGGTGCGACTTTTTTAACTTCTTTGAGCATTTCTTTTGCAAGAGTTCTTATTTCCCATTGTGCACTTTTTGCGGTTCTAAGTTTGAAAAAATGAATGAGTTCTCTTGCATTCATAGTTATTGTTATATTGGTAGTAGTAGCATTTGGGAGAACAAATCGAGCATCTTCTTTTGGAATATTCCTATTTATAAGCGATTTATAAAGATCCCATGAGTAGTTCATGAAGCTTTTATAATCTTGTAGACTTTTTTTATCTCGAGAGATTGTAGGGGGAGTAATAAAAGTAGGTTCTTCTAATTTGACATATCTTTGGCTTTGTTGAGAATAAGATGCAATTCTATGCCTTACAAGTTGGTGGGTTAATGATCTGGATACTCCCCTAACACTAAATGTAAAAGATGCATGTTCTATTACAGAGTGATGGCCTTTGCTAATAGTTTGATTTAAAATTTTTTCAACAGTATCATCTGTTAGTTCATTGATGATGTCACCTGATGATTTTTCTGAATGACAACTTAGTGCAGCTGCGGCACAAGTTTTGTCTGGATCTGGAGTATATTTGATTAGTTCAACCTTCATTTTTCTCACCTTTTTTCCAATTTTCGCAGATGTTTCTCATAACACAAATTTTGCATAGTGGGTTTCTAGCTCTACAGACATCTGAAGAGAAGTCCAAAAGAGCATAGTTATATTCTATATAACTTTCTTTGGGTAACATCTTCCAAGCAAATTCCCAAACTATTTTATCATTTCTTGGTCGGTTTTTTTTTGATTCTAGTTTGAATATCCGATTATAAATCCTAATAATATTTGTATCTACAATTGGCACTCTTTTTTTAAAGGCAAAACACAAGACAGCATTAGATATGTAACTGCCTACTCCTAAAAGAGACATAAGTTTTTCTTTTGTGTTTGGAATTTCGCCATTGAAATTTTCAACGATATTTTGTGAAATTTTTTTCAATCTGTTAGCCCTGTAGAACAGACCTATACCTTTAAACATTTCTTCCAAAGAGATAATATCCGAATTATAAATATGGTAAATTGTAGGATATTTTTTAATGAATTTTGGGTATACTTTTTCAACTTTTTTTACATCTGTTTTATGTAAAAGGATTTCAGATAGTAGAATTTTATATGGTTCGTCAGTATTTCTCCAATCGAATTCTTTTTTATTAGTAAGATGCCATTTTAATATTTGATTTTTAAAATAATTATATTTCATTTATCATCCTCAAAAATATTTAATACATAAACCCATGTTGGCCCACATCCCTTGGATGATTTTAAGTTATATTCTGTGGGATATGGATAAATTATTCGACAATCCGAGAACATCAATGCAAATAAGCAACTCCCAATTGCCATAGGTTTTGTGCCAATCGGCGCTATTGAAATATTATATCTTTCATGAAATTGAATATAGATATCATTTAATACATTGTTAGTCTCAAAGGGATCATTAGCAGGTGCATATTGTAGATTTTTAAATATTTCAGGCTCTCGCAATAATTCTTCATTCATTAAAATACTAATATCTTTAAATTCGGGTCGATATGCTGGAAATCCATTAATCGGGATAGTGATATCAGGATCCGCGGCATTAACAACTTCAACGGCTCTTCCTCCTTCAAAACCCATGAGAACAATAAGCGCATTCTTTTTATCTAAAACCCTAATACCGGAATAACTGGGAATTTCACCAGTATGAATTGTCCCCTTTGTAAAAAATTCACCTTCTTCTAGAATATATTTTTTCCTTGGCTGCTGATATGACAAAGGCTCAGTATATAACAACAGTATTTTATTTACTTTTTTTATATTAATTAAATATTTTAATAAAATAAAAATATAAGGTTTTATCATTACCGAAAAATCAATTATGACTGTTTTATTTTTGATATCTTTGAAATTCGAATCCAAGAATTTTGCAAATTCTGAACATCCGGATATCTCATCGAAAATATTCAAAAATAATTTGCTACCGGAAGATTTAATATTAAATAAATCATCGAAATATTTTTCTGAATCTTGTTTACTACCAACCAAATTTTTGTCTAATACTTCTTTATAGTAAAGAATAATTTTCTGTTCTGGAATAAAATTATTTTCTATTAATCTTTTCCATCCATAATGACATCTTTCTTCCCAACTAATTCCGCTAATAAATAAATGGATATTTGAATTAAAATATCTTTTAAATTCATCAAGATTTAAAATTAAACCCCCAATTTTAATCATCTTTATTCCCCAAAATCAAAAAGAGTATATTGTTGCTCTTGGATGCCGGTCCACCGACCTAATCTATTTATTACTCTTTGTTTTTGCTGTTCCTCTCCAAAAATTAATGTTTCAACATCATTTTTATTAAACTGAGGAATTCGGCCGCGTAATCTGTATGATATCGTAAAGTATGGGGATAAAATGTGATTCATAGCGTATACATCCAATAATTGTTCATCTGATGTCTTTCCTTTCATAGATTTTTTTTGTTGAAGTACCGACCACTGAACTGCAGTCTCAAGTATTTTTCTTGCTTCATCCGAAAGGGAAGTTTTATCAACACAAAAATAAGTAACTTCTGGTTCTCTTAGTCGTGGATCTTTATGCCAAGCATAAAATATTGCCCCTAATGCAGTAACTAATGATTTAATTTGATTTCCATACTTTGGAATTCTCTCGATAGTTGAATAAAATTTTTCAGCTCTAATTTCTGCCCCTTCAGTTTGAATCTGAAATTGTATTTTTCCATTTTTAATTATGTTCTCACGGTCATAAAATAATGAGAGATTAAAAATTTGGTAACATATCTCTAAAAAATTTCTTATTATTCCAGATGATAACATTGATAGTGTATTAAATCCAGCATACATTTTCTTTTTTGGTCGATAAAGACTTAATAATTGAAAAAGCAACCCTAATTCGTTTTTATTATAAAGCTCCCTATATTTTTTATATTCTTCTTTATCTTTTTCACCGTTCTTATATACTTTATAAAAATTTATTAATTCGTTGGGGTCATAGTCTCTTCTTAATAGAAGTAGATTTAACATTTCTATTAAGGGATTTTCTCTACATTGCAACTTTGATATTAATTCTTCCACTTTACTTTTTGGAATATTTTTACTAATTAGTTCTTTACGAATGTCATTGATTTGTTTTCCAACCGTAGAATTCTTTAAATTTTTTTCTTTAACAAAGATTTCTGGTTCATAAACAATATGAAGAGCTTCCTCGACTGGATTAAGCTCATCTAGCCAGTCTTCAATATCTAAGAATCCAATTTTTTTAAACTGCTCAACATTTTCTAACCTTTTTTTAGCTATTTTCTTTAGAAGATTTTTATAATTTGTGTTATTAGCTAACAAAATATCTTCAAATAGTATTTTCCTATAATCTGCGTCTTCCATTAAAAATTCATCTTCGTTTAGAGTATCATATGTTTTAAATCCGTAAAGTCGTGTTCCTAAACGAAACGTTACTGGTTTTTTGACATGTTTTATTAAGGTATTTACAATTTTTTGTTGTTGAAATAATAAATTTTCATATTCATCTAAAAGAATTAGGATATTCTTGTTTTGAAATTCAGGGATTTTTTGTATCAAAATTTGAGGAATTCCAAATATTAGTTGTCCAGAAGTTATAATTGGTCTTGAATAAAATTTAGGCGTTTCACAAAGAGCTGCCTCATTAATATATTGAAATACGTCTCTTGCCATTATTTGCATTGTTTTATTTAAATTTTCCAAATAATTTTCTTCTTCATTCTGACTTTGTTCCAAATCAATAAGATTTAGAATATCAGCAACAATTGATTTTTCAGTAGTAGAAGTTAGAGTTAAACATTCATTTGTTATCAAAGTTAAGAGCATAGAAATATACTTCTGGCCAATAACAATTTCAAAGTAATGTTTGAATATTGTCTCCCATGCGACATCATCGATATTTCTATTTGAAAAGCTTGAGAGGCTTGGACCATCAAATCTATGGTAGATTCCAATGAATTTTGTATTTTTTAAGAAATTCTTTTTCCTTTCTTCATCTAAAAGATATTTAATTTGAACCTCATGTGATAAAAACTTTAAGAGCATTGTTTTTCCAGTCCCCCGTCCTCCCATTAGTACAACAGGAATTTCACCAGTAAGATCTACACCTACTGCTTGCCGTTCGAATAAAATTTCAGGTTGAATCCAATACTGAACAATATCTTCTGAATCCATCAAGCTTGCATTGAATCCTGCAAATGGATTTTTCAAGCCGCTGATCTTATTATCATCCATCTTACCACCTAATATCTCTTTTTTTCTCTCTTAAAAATTGGATACCATCCTTTACTTTTTGACCAAATTATTGGAAGAGTATTGTCTGGAATATTATGATGAAGACCTACTAATGCCTGAGAATCTTTATATCCCAAAGAATAATTAATTCCTTCAAGATATTCTCCATAAACCTCACACATTTTTTTTGTTTCCTCCCTTTTTTTTCTATCAGGAAATATGCAAGATTTATCTGAGAAGACTCTGTAATCTTCAGTAAAAATTTGAGGAGAAATTATTTTAAATCTTGTAAAAGAAGTTACATTATCAACACCTTTTTTTAAGGCAACTAATGGAAGATAATAAAGAGTTATATCAGGAAAATTTTTTATCAGATTTTTAATAATAGAAGATTCCCAAAAATTTATTGCAGTATCACCCGTGCCTAAAAAATCATCAATGAATAATATGTAATTGATATCTTTCGTTATTTCAGACCACCTGCCTGGAAAAAGATGTATAGGAAGATTATTTGCATGTCTAAAGATATATAAAATGTAACCTCCACTTTCTCCAGGTCGTCCTATATGAGAAAATCTACATTTTTTTATAAAGTCATTAAAGGTTGATTTAGCATTTTCCAAATCACTTCCATCAAATATGAATTCTTTTAATTTTGTATTTTTAAAAATATTAAATGCATTTTTACAGAGAAATCTAATTTCATCTTCGTTATGGTAAATGAAGGAAGATAAAATTTCTAAAGCTGTTTTCTTCTCAATTTCTGTATCTGTAACTTTTCCGGTAAAATTTTCAAACCAATTCTCTAGGTCATTCCTAGTGAGCCGATTTTCCCAGAGATACTTATTTTGATTGCCAATTGCTTTGTGGATATCTTTTAAATCCATTTAATATTCCTCTTCTATGTAATTTATCATTTTTTCACCAATTTTCTCTGCCATAATTGGTGGAACAGCATTGGCCACTTGCTGTTGCTGTGAACCAAACTCCCCAAAGAAAATATAACTATCTGGAAATGATTGAATCCTAGCAGCTTCTCTAACTGACAATCCTCTATTCTGTTCTGGATGTATTAGCATATTTTTTCTATAATTGCTAATTACCACTGAAGGTTCATCATAAATTAATCTATAATAAATCCATGCGTGGCAATTTTTAACATTTTTATAATTAGACATCAAAGTTGATGGTATGTCTTGCCAATTTCCTCCTTGAGGTATATATTTATATCGTTTCAAAACTAAAGCTCTGTTTTTTGAAACTAAATTATTTTTTACACTTTTTTGACTATTATTCCTCATAAGTTTCTGATAATTAGATAGATTTTTGTTTTTTGAGTAATTTAATTCATCGATGTTATTTCCATTTTCTAAAATTGGAAGATCGTTTAAAGCATCTCTAACTGATACAATATTGCTTTGTTCAGGTTGTAATAAATTGCTTGCTTTCTTTTTTGTCCCAATAAATATGATTCTCTTTCTTCTTTGCGGAACTCCAAAATCCTCTGCATTGATAATATCATATTGAACTTGGTAACCCAGTCTTTTCGCGACCTTTAAAATATCTTTAACTATCTTTCCATTGTGTAGTGTTTTAAGACCAGCTACATTCTCTAGGAGAAAAACTTGAGGGTTTAATGCTTTTACAAATCTGAAGAATTCCAAATAAAGATTGTTTAAAGGATTGTCTAAATTCCTCGATCTTCTATTAGATTGAGAAAAGCCTTGACAGGGGGGACCACCTGCGATAAGAGCAATATCCTTAATATCAACATTAAACTCTTTTGTAATTTCGGTTGGATTGACATTTTTTATATCAGAAATTATCACATCAATATTATTATTCATTTTTAGAGTTAAAGCAGCATTTGAATCAATATCAATGCCGATCCTCATATCAAATCCTGCTTTTGAAAGGCCATATGAAAGGCCTCCTGCACCAGAAAATAAACTGATTCCAGTATATCCATAATTATACATTTTTACACCAAAAATATTATGCTATTCATTTTATTTCTTTTAGTTACCTTTTAATGCTTTTATCATACCTCCGTACTTCAAATTATAAGCATCATTATAACGTTTTTCAAAGCCAGCTATTTCATAAGGGCTATCTACCATCCAGTAAAAATAAAAATGATCATTATCGTTATTGCGTTTCTTAACCAATCGTAAAATTTCATCTTCATCATTAGGGCTTTCTAAAATTTCTTGGATTTTCTGAGAAATTGTATTTTTTACTATACGGCATTGTCCTGGTTGAATTTTCGGCTTGCCGTTTTCGTTGTTCAGAAAAGCCGACTTATAAGCCTCACCATAAATTGCTGTCTTTTCTATACCTAAAAATTCAATTTTATTCTGATACTTAAATTTTCCAAAAGCTACTGAAGATGTAAGCATTATGTTATTTTGAAGCATGCTCTTGTTAATATCTCTGGCCATAGATAATAAATTCTTAAGAGCGACTATCTCATTTCCATAGTCTCTAACAAACAAAATACCACTATCAGATATGAACAAACCTTCAACATTTGCAACGTTATCTTGGAGAATTTGATAGCCATTATAGTAAAAATTTTTCAATGAATTCCATGCCTTTATCCCATCCTTCATTAATTCTTTAAAGCCTGAAATATCCAAAAAAGTAACAAACGTATCTCCATCAAAGTCATTTAAAGGAATAATTACTAACCTCCACCCAATTTAGCATAGAATTAGTATTAATAAGTTCTTAAAAAGAATTACTAGTAAAATAACTTTAAAAAATTCTCCTGTCCAACAGAAGTAGTTTCAATGACCCCTTACAGGAGTATATAAAGAGGGAACTCCTTATGTTTCTCGGAGAAAAATGGTATTGATTACCGGGTGCGTGAACACCCAGTAATCTGAGACCATAATACGGTGATATTATGATCCCAAATGAGGTAAATGAAGAAAATAGTAGAAATAATTTTGTACAATTGCGGCTGGGAGAAATTGAAAAGCAACAAGAACCTATTTTTGAAGAAGTAGTTAAACAACCTTTGAAAAAAGAGCGGAAAGTACCTGATTTATGTGAAAAAAATAGAGATTTCTTAGAAAAATATCATCAACATCTCAATCTAAATTACCGGAAGAAAACAACCATACAAAACTACTACTATCACGTAAGAAAATTTCTACAATGGATGAACAAACCAATAAGCGAAGTAACAAAAGACGACATGCTCAACTGGAGAGGATATCTACTTCACACGTACATGAAAAACGGGAACGCACGACGAGTTGCATCAGCAAATCATTTTACAAAATGGCTAGGTAGGGAAGATCTTAAAATTCCTGTGCCGGCTCAGGAGCATAGTAACAAAATTGTGCTTAGTGAACAAGAACTCAATGATTATCTGGAAGAAAGTAAAGATAATCCTTTTTGGCATGTTATCGCTCTTTTTCAAATAGACGGATTACTGCGACCAAGTGAATTCAGCTCTATCAAACTTAGCAATTTGGATCTTGACAATCAAACCTTGTATCTTGATGATACAAAAACAGGTAACAACTACATTATTCTTAGTCCAAGACTAATGCAAGCAATAAAAGAATATCTCCTTTATCGAGACCCAAAACCAGATTATGAAGATTATCTTATCATCATTCCAAATGGAACCTACAAAGGTAAAGTACCAAAACCATTTGGAAGGTTCATAAATAAAACAACAAAACAAATAGCGCAAAAAGCAGGGATAACAAAATACGTAGCACCCTACATCATTAAACCATCCTCGATTACTCTTGACTTCAATAAAAATGTCAATCCTAAGATTATTCAAAGAAAAGCACGACACAGGAAAGTAGAGACAACACTGAGATATGATCATGTTAGTGATGACATGGTGAGAAAATATTTTGCAAAACAACAGATTTCATCAATTCCAATAGATGTTAAAATTACAAGTAGAGAAAAATTGGATGATGGGATTTGTTATATCTAATTTCACTATATTTTTTATATTAGGTATTAATTAGAGATTGTTATGGCGGGAGGAAAAAAAGGGACGAAACCCGAAGACTTTAATGAATTTTGGTCAATGTATCTAAGAGATATAAATAAGATAAATTCAAAACTTAAGAAAGATAGACTGCTAAAATGGGTAACTACTTTAGCAGCGGTTATAAGCGTCGCTATCGCTTATGGTGTTGGATCAGGATTGATAACTCCTGAAAAATCGTCAGATATAGTTGCATTTGAAACGGTTCAAAGAATACAAAACACTACTGAAGAAGGATATAGACTTATTTTGCATAATCGTGGGGAAAAATTTGCTGAAAATGTTGAGGTAAAAGTGACTTTCCCTTTTCAAAATTCAACTATTTATGAGGTATATAATAATGGTGAAAAAATTCTAACCAGTGGTTATGAATATTCTTATGTTTATCCAAAAATTAGAGAAGATGAAAAAATAATTTTAATGATCCTTGTTAAAAATGATGATTTTGAAGAAGGTGGAACTAGTACAGTGAAACCAGAAACTAAAGTATGGTCTGATGATGGCGGATTAATTGAAATAACTTATGTAGAAGAACAATTTATTTTTTAGAGACTCTAATCATAAAAGATAATGTGACTCTTAGCCTCTAATCACTGTACCCATAAAAAAACAAGTGATTATTTATTTTTTTTCTTCTTTATACTTATTGTAAAAAAAAATTACACTGCTTATTCCAAAAAAAATTACACCTAAAGTACCAATAATAGATGGTATGCCAATCTCATAAATTTTATTAGTCGTTGGCCAAAGCTCTCTAATAAGATATCCAAAAATAAGAGATATTGCAGAAATGATAATGAGTATTATTCCAATTATTAAAAATCCCTTTTTTGTATCCATTTTCTATTCACCTGCAAATAAGTATTCTATTGTGAGTATTAACATTTTTGGAGTATAATAAACTCACATCACAAAAGATAATGAGACTCTAAACCTCTAATCACTGTACCCATTAGATTTTTTTAAACTCTAATCATAAAATATGATTAAAACCTGCTAGATACAATAATTTAACCTAATAAATAACAGCTGATTTGTTTCTTTAGTAAATCTTAAATGATGCAGCTATTTAATCAATACTATGGACGAGAAAGTTGATGAATATATAAAAAAACAAAAATCCCCGCAAAAGGAGATTTGTCAGAGATTAAGAAAGATTATTCTAAAAACATTTCCTGAAATCAATGAAGAAATGAGAGTAGGAGTTCCTTGTTATGGTCATACAAAAGAAGATCTTTGTGGAAAATATTACATCGCTGCACTTAAGGACCATGTTAATTTAGGTTTTTCATTAAAAGGATTATCGAAAAAGGAGCAAGAATTATTTGAAGGTAGTGGAAAAACAATGAAGCATATTAAGGTTTATTCTT
>JAHCRE010000025.1 GCA_020148145.1 Patescibacteria group bacterium
GGCAAAAGAATTCGCTCTGTAGGGCAGCCAGACAGTCGTAGATATCAAAAACAAAACCAAACAGAAAGCAATAAATAGTATCAATTTAGTTTTAATTGAGAATTTAGCGCTTCTATTTTTTCTTTCATTTTCATCTTTTGAGAAAGAAAGTTCTTCGGGATGATAAATTGACCGATAATTAAAACAAACGAAACCTAAAAATACAAAAAGGCCTAAATAAACAGGGAAAACATCAAACAAAAATAATCCTTGAATTAAATAAGCCAAACAAGTTGAAGCAAGAATCGTTGCTAATAACTTTTTCTTTTTAAAGATTTTAAAAATCAGATAAAAAACTGAAAATAGCCAGAAAAGATAAAAAGAGAATAAAAAGAGACCGCCGTCAGCTAAATACTGCAGGGATTGGTTGTGGACTCTGTCAAACCAGGGCTCTTCCAAGCCAACCCGATAATCATAATGTTTATTAAAAGCTGCATCAAAGTTTTCCGGACCCCAGCCAAAGATTGGCTTATCTTTGAATGCCTTTATCGCTATCTGCCAGGTTAATAAACGTTCTTTAACCGAAGCTGTCTGCCAAATATTTACAATATCAGTTGTCCGTTTAAGTATTGGACGACTTTGGACAAAATTAGATTCCCGATAAGTAAAAATAAGCCCGATGAAAATTAAGCCAGTTATTGAAATAGCGCTTAAACAAATCGTTAGTTTCTTTTTTTCTTTTCTTAGAAATAAAAGGGTAAGCAGGGTAAGCAATCCAAACCCCCCGGCTAAACCAGCATAAGCTCCCCGGGTCTTAGTAAAAATTAGAGTGAGAGTAAAAAATAGAATTAAAGGAATAAAGAGGAAATTCAAATAGGGAAAATGTTTTTTCCCAAAAGAAATCTGCTCTTGAAGCAGAACGGCTGCAAAACCAATGGCAAAAATTAAAAAACCAGCCAAATAAGAAGAGTTGCCGAATGTGCTGTATAAGCTCCCCCGACCTCCCTGTTTAATCCAAGCATAACCGGAAATTATAAAAGCAACTATTAAAAAAGTAGCTAAAAACATCTGCCAATCTTTCTTGCTTTTTAAAACAGAAATCAGCATTAAAAAGTACAAAACCC
>JAHCRE010000026.1 GCA_020148145.1 Patescibacteria group bacterium
ACTTTTTTTCGGTTTTTGTTTTTGCGATTCTTTTTTACTTTTTTCAGGCTGCGGTTTTTGCGATTCTTTTTTACCTTTTTTCTCATCTTCAGAAACTACAACAGCCTCTAATAAATCATCCAATTCTTTTGTTTCCTTGCTTTTAGATTCTTGTTTTTGCCATCCTTCTTTTTTACTGTAAAAATAGACTAATTCCCTACAATCAGGATTGGGACAATATTTTCCATTTTCACTTGAAGAAGATTCGCTGTTCTTAACAAAACTCCAATCAACAACAATACCACAAAACGGACAAGGTTCTTTTGGTAATCCTATATCTTGCTTTTCCGACATCAAATTTTTATCATAGGAAGAGCCGTCAACCCTTTCAGTAATTATTTCTCTTATAATATCGCTTAAAAGCAACCCTCTTGCGTTAGCCTCATCTTGCAATTTTTCCTTTTCGCTTTTCAAGATTCTCAATGAAATCGAAGCAGTTTTTTTATTTTTCATTTTATGCTTTTAAGAATTTTAACATAATATTAAAATCACTATCAGCAGAAGCATTGGCTTGAAAATGCAAATAAAATCTTTTAGTAGGAAGCAATAACTCTGTCAAAGTATCAACCGCTAAATCTATGCAATTTTTATCACAGTCTTCATAATAATAGCATATTTCTTTAGCCTGTGTCAAGGCAGTTTCTTTATACAAGTATACCAACTTATTAAAACACTTTGGAATAAAAGGAATCGCCAAAGTATGTGCTTCGCTTACTCTAATAATTCCAAAGTGATAATATTTATGTTCATCCATTGCTACCGTAAAGGATTTTTCCCACTGAATACCTATGTTTCCCTTTAGACTCATAAAATCATTCGGATAGTTTGACAAGTAAAAAATAATATTGCCATAACCACTTTCTACCGTTGCGTTGTCTCCAGTATTCGCTAAATTAGAGTAGTGAATTTCTGTGTTTCCCTTTATAGGTATATTTCTCATTTCACCAAAAATAGGGAAAGTTCTATTACTATTTTTTAGAATAAAAAAATGTAACAGAAAATTAGTAGGGTCATAAGGATGAGGATTAAAAGCACCATCTGTCAAAATAGATAAATACTGATAACCAGCACAAGGTATCAGTGTATCCATATATTGCGTTTGTAAATCTTTTTTTATTATTTGTTCTGTTAAATAATCAGTAAACATTTATCCATCTCTCCTTAATTACTAAATATTTGTCAGAAATACAATATAAGGGAAAATAAGAAATTTGTCAAATAAAAAATATTAATACCTTGTATAAAAATTTTCTATAGATAAAAAAAACAGAGACAGGAAACCCTGTCTGTTGAAGGCAAAAAAGAACAGACAGGGTTTCCTATGAAAATCACAAACAATGAGAATTGTAATTCCTGATTCACAATTTGTCAAGGGAATTTTTTAATTAAATTATTCAAGCGTAAACACCATACCACACATCCGTAGACACCATACCACACATCCGTAGACAATTGTATTGTAATTTTTTGACATTCAATATTTACAGCCGTATACAGCGTATACTGTTCAAAACACAAAAAAAAGATATTATCTTAAAACCCCGTATTTCTTGATGTTTACACGTTTGTAAAATTGTAAACCTTTGTCGACACCTTACTATTTCTCTTTTTAATCTTTCCAGAATTGCCTTTGAATAAGCAACTGATTAACTAATTCGTGGTTGAATTTTGATATAATAATAAACTTCCAAGAGGAAGAATGACAAATAGGACAAATATTTTTGTTCCCTGTTATACGCTTGTAAAAAATTCCATAGGTTACAAGACGTCTTAATCCCCGTAAAGCCATTTCTATTTTATATCCTTCTTTATGACTCAAATCCAAAAGAGCCTTGCCAATGTATTTTATAACTTCCTTAATTGCTTGTTTACCTCTTGCCATTCTTATATCGACATACCACTTACCCGTTAGCCGTTTCCACTCTTTAATTAAATCTTTTCTACGTATAAAACCCCCGTAATATAAGCAATGTATATGGACGCTATTATTTTTTTCACCAAGTTCAAAAGTTATGACAGCCCCAGAACCCTCCATTTCTAAAAGATTATGCCATATTTTCTTAAACGCTTTTTTTGATTTCTTAATAGCAGACCTGATATTTCCTTCTGTTCCGTATCCAAAAGTAATAAGTTTAAGAGTATAACCTTTTTCCCTTTTTATCTGTCTTATAGTATTGCTAACTTCCTGATAAACTTTCCTTGCCCTATCGCTCGCACAATAAGGACACGTTCTTAAATTACAACGAAGTGGAACAAGATATCTCTGACCGCATTGCTTACATTCTAAAACTATTACTTTTTTTCCATCTAATTCTATTTTTCCTTTATAATCTTGTAAATTTTTGATTCCTCTATGTCGTTTTTTCTTAAAGGGTTGCCCTTTTTTTTGCCCACTTATTTCTGTAGTATCAAGTAAAGTAGTATTACCCCCCATTTCCCCCCCCAAAAAACTTCGACTTTTTATTCCACAGGGGAGCATTTTCCCCCTTCAGAAGCCCAAGAATGTCCCCTACTGCGTTTTTATGATCTGTTTGAAGGTTTATATCAACAGAGGCAGGAAAATCTCCCCTTTGTTGCTGGTTGTGAAAGTCGTCAACACAGAGCCAGCAAGGTTTTTCTCCTGCCTCTTGTATTTTTTGCTTGACAAATTCTTTATTTGGGTTTATAATAGTCATTAGCATACATAAATCATAATAGTCATTAGTAAGGTTTGTAAAAAAAGGTAGAATGATTAGTATGCTCTGCAAAAACCCTATCTGTTGATTCTCTTTTGATGCAGGTAGGGTTTTTTTTAATTAGTCTCCCTCGCTTTCTTCTTCGCTATCATAGGTTATAATACCATCAAAAAAATCACCATATACTTTTTCTTTTTCTTTTTTACTTTTTTTCGGTTTTTGTTTTTGCGATTCTTTTTTACTTTTTTCAGGCTGCGGTTTTTGCGATTCTTTTTTACCTTTTTTCTCATCTTCAGAAACTACAACAGCCTCTAATAAATCATCCAATTCT